>CAMWWR010000118.1 GCA_947178045.1 uncultured Clostridia bacterium | reverse complement strand
TTTCATTTATTTTTTTTCCTCATTGTGCTTCTCCTAGTGTGCGGTGGTGCTCGACCGTGTGGAATCGGAGGCTGTGTGTTAGTTGGCGGTGGTGGAGCACCGGGAGGAAACGGCGGCTTCGGAGGAGCCGGAGGCGGAGGCGGTGGTGCACCGGGAAAAAGCGGCGGCTTTGAAACAACCAGAGGCGGCGGGAGAGCTGAGCTGCGGTCAAGAAGCTATCTGGCGCCGGCCGTATTGATTCTGTTCATTATTTTTGCGGTTCCGATCGGCAGTGTATTGTTTGCGTTCTGTGCGGTAATGCTTGGGCTTTTTTTGGGCTTCGGCATCGGCGGCGTGGCGATGGTTTCCGCCGGAGTGGTGCTGATCGGCAACGGACTTGCAAACCTGTCGGCAGGCTACGGGATCGTTTGCCTGTTCTCCGGCAGCGGTCTGATCGTGGCGGCCATCGGTATTTTCTTCATCATATTTGCCGTTAATTGCGGCTTTCGCGCAGTCCCGGCGGTATTCCGCGGGTTGAAGGGGCTGTTCCGGAAACTGACGGAAAGGGGGCAGGCAGCATGAAACGGTTTGGAAGAGTTTTTGCCGGAATTGCGGCCATTATGCTCGGCATCGGCATTCTGCTTGTGGCCGTCGGCATCAGCAGAGTAAAAGCGGACTGGAGAAGCCAGGAGAGCTTCGGCGGCACGGGCAGTGTATCGCGGGAGTTCACGCAGGCGGAGCAGATCAGCATCGAGGTTCCGGTCGGCCTGTTGCGAATTCAGGTTTCCGGGGACGATAAAATCCGGTTTTATGCGGAAAATATAGACGAGGACGGTCTCATCGTCCGGAGCGAGGGAGACAGAGTGGAGATCCGCATGCGGGAGGAGCAGAAGATGCTGAACCTGTTTCATCTGGACATTCCGGTTTTGGGGCTGACGGATATCCGGCATCTGGAGGAGAATCAAAACGCGCCGGTCTATGTGCTGACGGTGCCGGAAAATTACAGTGGTGTGATCCGTGCCAGCCTGAGCTGCGGGAAGCTTTCGGCAGACGGTATCCGGGCGTCGGAGCTGGAGCTTGAGACGAATGTCGGAGAAATGTCCGTCGATGGCTGCGCCGCATCGAAGCTGAAGCTGAATGTCAACCTCGGCGCACTTTGGATTGAGAGCTGCAGGGCAGCCTGGGCGGAAGCGGAATGCAATCTCGGATCGATTGGGATGCAGGGTGATTTTGAGGGGCTTTCTGCAAATGTCAATATCGGAGAGCTGAGCCTGTGGATGGCCCGTCCGGAGAGTGCCTATCAGGGGAGCATCGCTGTCAGCCTCGGGCAGATCGAGCGCGGTACATCAAATGAATCCGGGAATGTTGTCCGCCGGGAAAGTTCCCACCATGGAGGAGGCATGAAGCGCTGGCTGTCGGGCAGCGGAGGCGGAGCATTTTCAGCATCCTGCAGTATCGGGAGCATTGACATAATATTCCGGGAGGAATAAGTGTGAAAGAGGCGGAAGTTGTGCAAAGAATTTTAGAGAGTGACCTCTTTCACACCGCTGTTTGCGCTGCGAGCGCAAATCAGCCCGGATTAGCTGCTCCCTTGAAAAGCGGTCGCAGCATGACCGGAAGTTTGAAAATAAACGTTAAAACCTGACCTCAACCCGTTATGCGCAAAAAGCAGCGCAGAAATGGGAAAAAGTATGTGCAAATAAGAAGATATGCAGTTATAATATATCAGGGATACAGGTAACATAACTAATTTAAGGAAACGCTGATGAAAGCGTTTCCAGCGCCGGATTTGCTCCGCGAAGCGGCATATTCCTTTGCAAATCCGTAAGTCTCTGCAAAGAGGCTTTGCAGCCACCGGAGGTTTTAAGAAAGCGGTGATGAATCAGCACTTCTTAAAAAATCAATTTCAGAAAGGGGATTTTTATTATGAATGAGAAGAAACTTTGCAAATCGTGGAGCAACAGGAAAATCTGCGGAGTATGCGGGGGGATCGCCGAGTATTTCAATATCGATCCGACGCTGGTGCGGGTGATCTGGGTGCTGTTTGCCTGCATGGGCGGCTCCGGAGTTCTGGCATACATTATCTGTTCGATTGTCATGCCTGATTGAGTCCGGCAGACGGTATGCGATGAAAAAGGCCGATGCGGCGGGGACTGCTGCTGTTTTGCAGTCCCCGCCGCATCGGTTTTTTTGCTCTGCTTAAACTGAAAGCTAAAAAATTTGTTTGCTTTTTCAGGGAAATGGTGTATAATATTGTAAGTAGCAGATTTATTACAGGTCAGCCGGCGGCAGGAAGGCCGTGAGGCTGAACGGTAGCTCATCTTCTATCAAAGCATAAAGCCTTATCATTATTCATTCTATCCGGCAATCGGACAAACGAATCCAAAATAATACGAAACTATTTATTTTTAAGGAGTTAAGCATGGAAAACCAGTATGAGAAAATGTCGCTGGCTGAATTGAGAGCAGCCGCAAAGGAAAAAGGAATGCAGGGAATCAGCGCAAAAAAGAAGCAGGAGCTTCTGGAGCTGCTGCTTGCGAGCGAGGGCAGCCGGATGGGAGAGGCAGCGGCGCAGAGGGAAAGCGCGGTTGTGCGGGAGGAGCCTACGAGGGAAAATCCCGTGCGTGAAAATTCGCAGGAAAATACCGCCGGAACGGATGGAAAAAAGGCCGCATCCGGCGAAAGGACGAAAAGAAGCTTTGAGGCGAGAAGACCGAGAGCGGACGAGGCTCAGAGTCGCGACGTAGGGAACGCGAGAAACAGCGCGCCTGCCCAGAGATCCGGCGGTTATGGCAGGGAGAATCGCGGCGGAGGCCAGGAATACAGGGATAATACGAGAGACAATACAAGAGAGAATGCAAATTTCAGGGATAATGCAAGAGAAAATGCAAATTTCAGAGAGAATACAAGAAACGGCAGGGATACGGCGAGGGACGGGCGTTCCAGGATGAACGGCGGCCATGCCAATCCGTATACCAATCAGAATCCGCATCAGGGGCAGAATGTCCAGCAGAATACAATGAGCGCACAGAGTGCGCAGAACACACAAAACTTACAGAGCCCACAGAATATGAATCCGCAGAGCCTGCAGGGCAATATTCAGAGCATGGCGGAGCAGCGGGAAAATGTCAGTATGCAGAGCGGACAGAACGCGGCGGGCGGAAACGCAAACGGCGGCGCTCCGCAGAGTAGCTATCGGCCTCCTCAGCAGCTCAGCAGGGAGGAGATCGAGCAGCTCGACAGCGGGGAGACGAAGGAGGGCATCCTTGAGATCATGCAGGAGGGCTTCGGCTTTATCCGCTGCGACAACTTTCTTCCGGGCAGCAACGATGTCTATGTGTCCCCGCTCCAGATCCGCAGGATGAATCTGAAAACGGGCGATATCATCGTCGGAAATACAAAGATACGGAGTCAGACCGAAAAATTTTCGGCGCTGCTCTATGTAAAGAGCATCAACGGCCTGCCGCCGGCGGAGGCATTGAAGCGGCCGAGGTTCGAGGATCTGACGCCGATTTTCCCGAACCGGCGGATTCATCTGGAGACGCCGGGATGCAAGCCGTCCATGCGCATGGTGGATCTTGTTTCCCCGATCGGGAAGGGACAGCGCGGCATGATCGTCGCGCAGCCGAAGGCGGGAAAGACGACACTGCTCAAGCAGATCGCGAGAGCGGTCAATACGAACCATCCGGAGATGCACATGATCATTCTTCTGATCGACGAGCGGCCGGAGGAGGTGACCGACATGAAGGAGTCCATCCAGGGCGACAATGTGGAGGTGATCTACTCCACGTTTGACGAGCTTCCGGAGAATCACAAAAGGGTGTCGGAGATGGTGATCGAGCGCGCGAAGCGCCTTGTCGAGCACGGGAGGGATGTCATCATACTGCTCGACAGCATCACGAGGCTTGCGCGGGCCTACAATCTGACGGTGCAGTCCAGCGGGCGCACGCTTTCCGGAGGTCTTGACCCGGCGGCGCTGCACATGCCGAAGAAAATTTTCGGAGCAGCCAGAAATATGCGCGAGGGCGGCAGTCTGACGATCCTTGCCACGGCGCTTGTGGAGACGGGCAGCCGCATGGACGACGTCGTGTTTGAGGAGTTCAAGGGCACCGGCAATATGGAGCTTGTGCTCGACCGGAATCTGTCCGAGCGCCGCGTGTTCCCGGCGATCGATCTGCCGCGCTCGAGCACGAGGCGGGATGACCTTCTGCTTGCGCCGGGCGAGATGGAGGCCAATATCCTGATGCGCCGCGCCTTCAACGGAATGAAGTCGGAGGAAGCCGTCGAGCGGATTATCCAGATTTTTGCGTCGACCAAGAACAACAATGAGTTTATCGAGACGATCAAAAAGACGAAAATCGCTTATTAGGTATTGCAAAGCTGCGGCGGGTATGCTATAATCAGAACGCTGTTTAAAATTGTATGTATCGGTTAGAAATCGCTACATCGGAGATAACGAGAGGTGAAAAAATGAAAGAGTCCATTCAGCCGAAGTATTATCAGGCAAAGGTTACCTGCAACTGCGGGAATGAGTTTATTGCCGGCTCGACGAAGCCGGAGATCCATGTGGAGGTGTGCTCCAAATGCCATCCGTTCTATACCGGCCAGCAGAAGGCCGCTGCGGCACGCGGTGCTATCGATAAGTTCAATCGCAAGTATGGTCTTGGCAACAACTAAGCATTTGGGATACGGAATCATCGCAGGATGATAAAAGCAGGTTGAGGTTATGATAAAAAAGTAATCTCAGCCTATTTTTAGATTGAGTGAAGGAGAACATTCGTGATGAAGTCATCGGGAATTGGCGGACAGGCGGTGCTTGAGGGCGTAATGATGAAAAATCAGAACCGTTATGCAGTCGGCGTCAGAAAGCCGGACAATCAGATTGAAGTGAAAACAGATGAATTTCATGGCGCCGGCGAGCGTATGGCGCTGTTCAGACTGCCGGTTTTCCGCGGGATGGCGGCATTCGTGGAATCGCTTGTGCTCGGGATACGCACGCTGACGTACTCGTCGGGCTTTTATGAGGAGGATGAGCCGAAAAAGGAGGGCTCCAAAGCGCGTGAGGCGTTTGCGGACGTCGGAGTGGCGGTGCTGTCCCTTCTCCTGGCGGTAATCATTTTTATTCTGCTCCCGCTTTTTCTGTCCGGACTGATCGGGAAAATATCGGGCTCGGGGACAGTGCAGCTGTTGATTGAAGGCGTGCTGCGCGTCGCGATGTTTGTCGCCTATGTGGCGGTGATTTCAAAGGTGAACGATATTAAGCGCGTTTTCATGTATCATGGCGCTGAGCATAAATGTATCAATTGTGTGGAGCAGGGGGAAGAACTGACCGTTGCGAATGTCCGGCGTCAGAGCCGCAGGCACAGAAGATGCGGGACGAGCTTTTTGCTGGTCGTCATGCTTGTAAGCTTTGTCCTGTTCATGTTTATCCGGGTGAGGACGGTATGGCTGCGCTATGCGCTGCGCATTGTTCTGATTCCGTTCATCGCGGGAGTATCCTACGAGTTCATCCGCCTTGCCGGGAACAGTGACAGCCGGGTGGTTGCCGCGTTCAGCAGGCCGGGACTCTGGCTGCAGGGTCTGACGACGAAAGAGCCTGACGACTCCATGATCGAAATTGCGATTATTTCGGTGGAGCTGGTGTTCGACTGGCGGGGTTATCAGGAGAAGGCGGGGATCGCAAGGCCGCTCAGGCGGAGAGGAAGCTACGCCGGCGGAAGGAGCGCAGATCAGGGGGTAGCTGCTTTTGCAGACAGATCTGCTGCAGAGAACGGCAGCGATGAGGAAGGGCTGGCCTATCTCGACCAGATGTTTGAAGGAGTGCCGGCAAAGCGGCCGCAGCAGGGCATGCATATCATGTCGCCGGCGGAGGAAGCGGCTGCATGGGAAGGTCAGGAGGCACGGAAGAAAAAGGCGCGTGACGGCCGCAACAGAAATACGATGAGCTCGATGAGTGCTGATGGGGAGGAGGACGATGAGATTCTCCGCGCACTGGATAAGTTCTTTCGCTATGACGGAGAAAAGACAGTGATGGGGAGAAGCGAGTCCGCAAGCCGGAACAGGATGCAGGGCGGCAGAGTGTCATTCGAGACCAGCGGAAGGTATGGGAGGCAGACGGAAGCCAGAGCAGCCGGAGACAGGGAAAAGCAGGTTGAAGCCAGAGCAGCCGGAGACAGGGAAAAGCAGGTTGAAGCCAGAGCAGCCGAGGGCAGAGAAAAACAAGCCGAAGACGGGGATGTCGGGGGAAAAGAGGATTGATGTATGACGAGGCGGAAGGCACTGGCGGACGC
>CAMWWR010000117.1 GCA_947178045.1 uncultured Clostridia bacterium | reverse complement strand
CACCGCGGGGTTCATTCGCTGCGACTATTCTCTGCCCGCGGAGCCGGCCCGGAATATCCACATCGCGGTGGGCGGGCGACCGATCTATTCCGACGGCACGGAGCGGGGGATTGCGGGAATGGTCTGCAGCCTGCGGGATTTTGCGGTCAACTTTCTGGGAATCTGTACGTTTTCGGCGATTCTGGGTGTTCTGCATCCTCTGCTGCTGGTGCTCCTCGTATTTACCTCGCTCGTTCCCGGGATCGCTGCCAACAGAGCAGCCTCGTACCGCTTCCACATGCGGAAAAACTGGCAGCCCTTTGACAAGCAGATCGACTATATCTACAGTCATGCGACCGCGGCGGGGGAGGGAAAGGAAATAAGGCTTTATGATGCGGCCGGCTTCTTTCTGGGAAAGCTGGCGGGAGCAGTGAAAAAGCGCCTGGCATGGCTGCGGAAGACGACACTGTGCAGTTTGGGGGCCGAGGGGGCGGATGCGCTGACACTCGTTCTGCAGAACAGCGTTTCGTTTGCCTGGATTTCATGGGAAATCATCAGCGGTAAGATCAGCATAGCGGATTTCACCTTCTACTCGGGCGCAATTATGCAGTTCACACAGTTCATGAACCGCTTTGTCCGGTCCTACAGCACCGTAAAGCAGTGCAGCTACGATGTGCAGCTGGTCAGGGAGGCACTCTCCTATATGCCGCAGAAGAACGGGGAAAAGGGGATCGCGGAGACGGGACGGCCTGCGAAGCAGAAGAAGGCGGGGCAGGAGAGCGCGGACCGGAGCCGGTCCCTGAGGCAGTCCCATTCGCCCGTGCATCGGAAAGCGCCGGAGATCTGTTTCGAGCACGTTTCCTTTTCGTATCCGGGGAGCGAAGCCCCGGTGCTCAAGGATGTCAGCTTCTGCGTCCGGGCGAGGGAGAAGCTTGCCCTGGTGGGCGCGAACGGCGCGGGAAAAACGACCATCGTAAAGCTTTTATGCGGCTTTTACCGTCCGGACGCGGGGAGGATTCTCGTGGACGGCGTTGATATTGCAGAGATGGAAAAGGAGGAGCTTTACGGCCTGTTTTCCGCCGTATTTCAGGATATGCTTGTGCTGCCGTTTTCCGTGCTGGAAAATGTTGCGCCGGCAGGGCGCGCGGATGTGGAGCGGGTGCGTCAGTGCCTGGAAAAGGCCGGTTTAAGCGGGCGCTTCCCGGATCTGAATCAGCCCCTTGTAAAGGGCGTCCGGGACGGCGCGGAAAATCTTTCCGGCGGCGAGGAACAAAAGCTCCTGCTCGCGAGGGCGCTGTACAAGGAAGCGCCGGCACTGATCCTCGACGAGCCGACGGCGGCCCTCGATCCGATCGCGGAGAGCGAGCTGTACGGAAAATACAACGAATTTACAAAAGAGAAAACATCCTTTTTTATCTCCCACCGTCTGGCGAGCACCGGCTTCTGCGACCGGATTCTGCTGCTCGGCGAGGGAAAAATCCTGGAGGAGGGAAGCCACCGGGAGCTTCTGGAACGAGGCGGGCAGTATGCCCGGATGTTCCATGAGCAGAGCAAATACTATACAGAGCAGGAGGAGGCGGAGAAATGAAGCGGGTATTGATTTTTTTCGGCAGGCTGGACAGAGGAGTGTATCCGGCGATTTTCCTTGCGGCGGCGCTCGGGACGCTGGAGGGCTTCGGCGTGCTGCTGATTTCCTCCACCGTGCTGAACCGGCTGGCGGCGGGGGATGATTTTTCCTCCATTTTGAGGCTGACGGTGCTGATGACCGCGGGCTACGGGCTTCTGCGCTGGCTGTGGAGGGGAGCCGCCTGGCTCTGCACCTATCGGATCAATCGTTTTTGCTACCGCTACCAGCAGCATATTGTGAAGCGGTGCTTTCAGGTTCCTTACCGCCGTCTGGAGGAGGAATCCTTTGTGGAGTTGATGGATCAGATACGGCAGAACGAGCAGATCTACCAGCTGGAAAGCAATATATTGTTCAATCTGCATGCGGTTGTAAAGAGCGCCTTTTTCGCGCTGGCCGCACTCCTGTCCTTTGTGCGGCTCTTCGGTGTGATGCAAAGTCTGGGCGACGCGTCCTTCCTCGCGTCCATATTGATTCTGCTCCTGCTTTTACTGATTATTTTTTCCACCGCCTATATTGTCTGGCGGAAAAAGCAGAATGCCGGAATCATGATGAATCTCACGGAGGAGCTGGTGAAGGGGAACAAGGTGGGGATGTATCTTCTGGAAGAGGTGATCGTGAGGTATCCGCTCGGGAAGCACATCCGCCTGTACGGAATGAAGGATATGCTGCTTTTGGAGGAGCAGAAAAATTTTGACGGGCAGAACGAGGTTGTCGCGCACTTCCAGCGGCTGGAGATGAAGCCGAACCTTGCCGGTGATGTGTCCTCCGTAGCGGTCAGCGGGCTGATCTATCTGGCGGTCAGTGTGGTCGCCATGGCGGGCGGGCTCGGCGTCGGCAGCATTATCTGGTACGCGGGCGTCGTGCAGCGCTTTCTGGATTCCATCCGCCAGACGGTCGCCATCGCCAGCCAGCTGTACAGCGACTGCATGCGCCAGCAGGTCATGTTCCGGCTGGAGGAGGCCGCGGAGGACGCGTCCGGCGGGGATGCCCATATACCGTCCGCGCAGAGTCATGAGCTGGAGCTGGAGGATGTGTCCTTCTCTTATCCGGGCTCGGACAGAACCGTGCTGAGCCATGTGAACCTTAAGATTTCCGGCACGGAGCGCATCGCTCTGGTCGGGCGCAACGGCTGCGGCAAATCCACCCTGATCAAGCTGATCTGCCGTCTTTATGAGCCGACCGGAGGGCGGATTCTGCTGGACGGCGTGGATATCAGGGAAATTCCGTTCCGGGAGTACGCGGGCTTTTTGTCCGTGGTTTTTCAGGATTACTGTATTTTTGCCGCCACTCTGGCGGAAAATATTTCGTTCAGCGAACAGGCCGAACGAGCGAGGGCGCAGGCGGCGACCGCCAGAATTGGCCTCGGCATAGAGGAGCTTGACACACCGCTGCGCCGGGATCTGGAGGAAAACGGCGTTGAGGTGTCCGGCGGCGAGGGACAGAAAATCGCCATTGCGCGCGCACTGTACAAGGATGCGCCGACGGTGATACTGGACGAGCCGACGGCGTCCCTCGACCCGATTTCGGAGAGCGAAATCTACGAGAAGCTCAATATGCTCGTGGACGGAAAGCTGTCGCTGTTCATCTCGCACCGCCTTTCAAGCTGCCGCTTCTGCGACCGCATTCTCGTGCTGGAAAACGGAAACATTGCTCAGGACGGGAACCATGAGATGCTGGCGGCGCAGGAGGGGCTGTACCGGGAAATGTGGGAGGCGCAGAAGCAGTATTATGTGCAGCAGCCGGAAAACAGGGGCAGGTAAGAAACGAAAGCGGATAAGCAGTTGGAACCGGCAGGAGGAACGGGAAATCGCATATCATCGGTGCAAGGTGATATTGCTATTTCCTGTTTTTTTTAGTATAATCTGGTGCAGTGGAATAAAAACAGGGGAACAGCGGGATTTTTATTACTATAAAAATCTCTGAAATCAAACTGAAATGCCGCTTCGGCGGCGGAATGTGAGGACGCATGAAGGTCGTACTGCAAAATCTGACAAAGAAATTCCCGGCCCGCGGGAGAAAAAACCGGGGGGAGGTGATCGCGGTCAACGATTTCAGCTTCGAGATACCGGACGGCAAGCTGATCGGGCTTCTGGGCCCCTCCGGGTGCGGCAAGAGCACGACGCTGAATCTGATCAGTGGCCTGGTAAAGCCGACGAGCGGCAGAATCTTTTTCGGGGAGGACGATGTTACCGAGCTTCCGCCGGAGCACCGCGGCATCGGGCTCGTGTTTCAGAATTACGCGCTCTATCCCCATCTGACAGTGAGACAGAACATTCTGTTCCCGCTGCAGAACCTGAAGGGGAAGGACAGGCTTTCGAAGGAGACGATGGAGAAAAAGGCGGCGGAGGCCGCCGCACTCGTACAGATCGAGGAGTTGATGGACCGCAGGCCCGCGGAGCTTTCCGGCGGGCAGCAGCAGCGCGTGGCGATCGCCCGCGCCCTCGTGAAAATGCCGAAGGTGCTTTTGCTGGACGAGCCGCTTTCCAACCTTGACGCGCGTCTGAGGCTGCAGACGAGGGAGGAGATTCGGCGGATTCAGAGAGAGACCGGCATCACCACCATCTTTGTGACGCACGACCAGGAGGAAGCAATGAGCATTTCGGACCGGATTGTGCTGATGAAGGACGGTGTGATTCAGCAGATCGACAAGCCGCAGGAGGTATATGACGACCCGGTCAACCTCTTTGTTGCGAAATTCCTCGGAACCCCGCCGATCAACGTCTTCGACGGGCGGGTGGAGAGCGGAAGGCTCTTCCTCGGAAAGGAGGCCGTCCTCGACGTGGCGGGCGTCTCCGACCGGGAGGTTTACGCGGGCATCCGCCCCGAGGGCTTTTGGCTGCGGGAGGACGGTCCGCTCTGCTGCGCTCTGAGCGGCGTGGAGGTGATGGGACGGGATATCAGTGTCGTTTCGATGCACGCGGCCTCACAGAATCCCGTTATCCGGTCCATCATCGGCACGGAGAATAAGGTGGACACGGATGCGCCGTTTGTCCGCTTCGCCTTAAAGCCGAATAAGGTATTTCTTTTTGACAAAGAAACGGAAGAACGGATCACTTTTTGAGGGGAGCGGCCATGATAAAAAAATTTTTCAAGAGCAATAACCTGAAGGGCTGGCTGTACCTTCTGCCGGCGATCCTTTTCCTGGGCGTGTTTATGGTGTATCCGTTGATCGACGTTTTTGTCTATTCCTTTGAGGAGGGATACAATTCCGCATCCCAGACCTATTTCGGCACGGGAACTTACAATTATTCCTATGTCCTGCACGACCCTTACTTTCTGCAGGCGATAAAGAACACCTTTATTCTGGTCATCATCACCGTGCCGCTGTCCACGGGGCTCGCCCTGCTGATCTCTCTCGGGCTGACCTCAATCCCGCGGCTGCGCGGCATGCTGCAGACAATCTATTTCCTGCCGTATGTGACCAACACGCTGGCGGTCGGGCTCGTGTTCATGATCCTGTTTAAAAAGACGGCGTATTCCGACGGCCTGATCAATCTGCTGATTTCCTTTTTCGGCGGGAGCACGGTGGATTTTATTGAGGGGCCGTACTGGGCGAAAATGTTCGTGCTGTGCTTTTATACGGTATGGGTCGTGCTGCCGTTCAAGATTCTGATTCTGACGAGCGCGCTCTCCTCCGTGAACCCGGTCTATTACAACGCCGCGCGGGTGGACGGGACGTCCCGTTTCCGGACCTTCGCGCGGATCACGCTGCCGATGATCTCGCCGATGATTTTCTATCTTGTAATCACAGGTTTTATCGGCGCCTTCAAGGCGTACAGCGATGTAGTCGCCCTCTTCGGAACCAATCTGAACGCGGCGGAAATGAACACGATTGTCGGCTATGTCTACGATATGCTCTACGGAGACAGCGGCGGATATCCGTCCTACGCGTCCGCGGCAGCGATCATCCTGTTTGCGATCGTGCTGACCATCACCTGCATCAATCTGCTGGTGAGCAAGAAGAAAACAATGTGAAAGGGGCGGGAGTTTTGCTGCTTGTTTTAAGGGGTGACCCCTTTCACATGGAAGATTCGAAAATGAACCCGGCGGGGATTCATTTTCGAATCTTCCGGTAGGATGCAATGGCTGGCTCCGCGGAGTTTAAGGGGTTGCTTGTGCGGGAGGCGGAGGAGCCGCCCGACAGACAGGAGGATCATTATGGAGGATTATCAGAAAATAGAGAAGGCCGCCAGAGCGCGCAGGAGGGCGGTCAGCATTATCACTTACACGCTGCTGGGGCTCTGGGCTGTTATTGTGCTGTTTCCGTTTTACTGGATGCTGCTGACATCGGTAAAGAGCTACGGCTCGTACAACGCGGAGTATGTCCCGAAATTTTTTACGCTGTCGCCGACCCTGCAGAATTACGCCGACGCGTTCACGTCCGTTCCGCTCGGCAGATATCTCTGGAATACGCTGGTATTTACCGTGATTACCACGTCGATCATGCTCGTCGTCATTACGCTCGCGGCGTTCGCCTTCGCGCGGCTGGATTTCCGGGGGAAAAATGCGGTGTTTGTTATTTTTCTCTCGCTGATGATGATACCGAACGAGCTGGTCATCATCACGAATTTCGTGACCGTCACGGACTGGAATATGCGGAATACCTTCCCGGGACTCATCCTGCCGTCCGTCACATCCGTGTTTTACATTTACCTGCTGAAGGAAAATTTTGAGCAGATACCGGACAGTCTGTATTATGCGGC
>CAMWWR010000116.1 GCA_947178045.1 uncultured Clostridia bacterium | reverse complement strand
TCGCATAGTTGTTCCATATACTGAAATTGCGCGGAATATCCACGCCGAACGGACATGGCATACAGTAGCGGCAGCCCGTACAGCCGTTTTTCACGCGCGCCTTTACCGCCGCAACGACCTCCTTTACAAGCTGCTGCTCCTTCTCCGACAGCGGCTCAAAATGCTCGAACGTTTTGAGATTATCCGCCACATGCTCCTCGGCGGACATTCCGCTCAGAATGACCTTGACATTCGGGAAGGTTCCGACAAACCGAAGCGCCCAGGAAGCAAGGGAGGCATCCGGCCGCTCTGCCTTAAACATGTTCACGATATCGTCCGCGAAGGTCGTGAGGGAACCGCCCTTGATCGGCTCCATGATCACCATCGGAACGCCCAGCTTTTCGGCCAGCTCATAGCCCTTAAGCCCTGCCTGGATCTCCGTGTCCATATAATTGAACTGGATCTGGCAGAAATCCCAGCTCCGGGCAGTAATGATATGCTCGAAGGCCTCGTAGTTGTCATGGAAGGAAAAGCCGAAGAAGCGGATTTTTCCCTCCTCCTTCTTTTTCTCCGCCCATTCCACGACGCCGAGCTTCTGCATCTCATCAAACCGGCCGCGGTTCATCGCGTGAAGCAGATAGAAATCAATATGATCCGTCTGCAGGCGCTCAAGCTGCTCACAGAACAGGCGCTCCGCATCCTCCACGCTGTTTACAAGCCACGAGGGCAGCTTTGTCGCCAGGAAAAAGCTGTCGCGCGGATACTTCTTCAGCACTCTGCCCACAAACGGCTCGCTCTTTCCACCGTGATACGGATATGCCGTATCAATATATGTAACGCCTGCGGCGATCGCGTCGTCCAGCATTTTCTCCGCCCTCGCCTCGTCGATCTCCCCCGTTTCGGTCGTAGGAAATCTCATGCACCCAAATCCCAGCATGGACGGGGCAACCCCAAGCTTCTCAAATTTTCTGTATTCCATAGTCAAACTCCATTTCTGCGCCGAACCGACAAACGCAATTTTCCCCCGGCGCAGCGGGATAAATTGCTCCTTTTTTCTGCTCTGACTAACGCACGATCGCGCTGCGCAGCAGCTCAGGATGAGCCGACAGATGCGCATAGTCGTTGACTGTCTCCACGGTAAACCGGCGCCTGGCCGGGCTGTATTCCAGCACCGTGAGGCTGCAGTTCTCAAGCGTTCTGGCAATTGCCAGGCGGCAGCGCTGCTCCAGCCCCAGCACCCCGGCCACAAGGGAGCGTATCGTTCCCCCGTGCGTGACCGCAATCACATTTTCCGGGCCGCTCTGCGCCAGCTCAAGCAGGCAGGGATACGCCCGCTCAAATACCTGCCGGCCGCACTCCCCTCCCGGGAACGGCAGATCCGCCTCAAGATTTCTGCGCCGCTCCATAAAGGCTCCGTAGCGCTCCTGTATCTGCTGGTCGGACAGTCCTGTGAGCTCGCCGAAATCAATCTCGTTCAGACGCGCATCCCCCGGGCGGGGCTGCACTCCGAGCGCCTCTCCGAGGATATCCGCCGTCTGAACGGCGCGGAGCAGGCTGCTGGAGCAGACGGCATCCACCCGGACGCTCTCCTTCAGGCGCACGGCAAGCAGCTTTGCCTGCCGGATTCCCTCCGGTGCCAGCGCCACATCAACATTGCAAAGCGGGCTGCACTGCCTTCCGTGGCGGATCAGATAAATTTTCATGCGTTCCTCCTTTTCCGGACGGCTCCTAAACGGCTCCTGCCCGCCCCGCAGACACTCCTGCCGCTTTTACTATATTCTATCACAAAAGCTTCGGCTTTGGCAATGCCTGAATAATTCAAAACCAATGTCTCCGGCTATTGACAGGATATCATTTCATGCTATATAATAATAAAATCTACTTGACTTTTTCTATGTCTCCAATTCATAAATCACAGGAAAAACGAGTTTCCCGGACAAAAACATCCCGGCCGTTTCCGGCACATCCGTCCGATATATTTAGACTCTATTTTTCACCAGAAGGAGGTAATTATATGGTTGAAAACATCATTTTTGAAATTACGCCGCAGATCAGCAAGCTGTCCCGCATCTGTATGGAGCGCGACAAAATCGATCCCGGACTCTACAAAAGCTACGACGTAAAGCGCGGCCTGCGCGACCTGAACGGAAAGGGCGTGCTCGCGGGCCTGACCAATATCTCCGAGGTGTATGCAAAGCGTCGGGAAAACGGCCGGGAGATCCCGTGCGCCGGCGAGCTCTATTACCGCGGCTACAACGTGAAGGATCTGACGGGCGGATTTCTGCGGGACGACCGCTTCGGCTTTGAGGAGGTCGCCTATCTCCTTCTGTTCGGGGAGCTTCCTTCCAAAAACGATCTCGCGGAATTTTCCATGGAGCTCGGCGAGCGCATGCAGCTGCCCCAGAATTTTTTCCGTGACGTCATCATGAAGGCTCCGGCGGAAAACCTGATGATCTCCCTCTCCAAGAGCATCCTGACGCTCTACTCCTACGACGACGCGGCCGAGGACACCTCCTTCGCCAACGTTATGCGCCAGTGCCTGAATCTCATCAGCCAGTTCCCGATGCTCGCCGTGTACAGCTACAATGCGTACAGCCACAGCAAGGGCAATTCCCTGTTTATCCACTCGCCGAAGCCGGAGCTCTCCACGGCGGAAAACATTCTGCTGCTGCTGCGCCCGGATCAGAAATACAGCAAAATGGAGGCGAAGGTGCTGGATCTGGCGCTCATTCTCCACATGGAGCACGGCGGCGGCAACAACTCCTCCTTCACGACCCGCGTCGTGACCTCCTCCGGCACGGACACCTACTCCGTCATGGCGGCCGCCCTCGGCTCCCTCAAAGGCCCACGGCACGGCGGCGCAAACATCAAGGTAATGCAGATGTTCGAGGATCTGAAGCGTGAGGTTTCGGACTGGAAGGACGAGGAGATGGTCGCGGATTATCTCGACGGCATCCTGAACAAGGAGCGGTTTGACCGTTCCGGACTGATTTACGGCATCGGTCACGCGATCTACTCCGTATCCGACCCGCGCGCGGAGATCTTCAAAAAATTTGTCGGGGAGCTGGCGCACGACAAAGGACAGGACGACGAATTCGCGCTCTACCAGCTGGTGGAAAGACTTGCGCCGGAGCTGATCGCAAAGCAGCGAAAAATGTACAAGGGCGTCAATACGAACGTCGATTTTTACAGCGGCTTCGTATATCACATGCTCGGTCTGCCGGTGGAGCTCTATACACCGATGTTCGCCATCGCGCGCATCGTCGGCTGGAGTGCGCACCGCCTGGAGGAGATCGTCTCCGGAGAAAAGATCATCCGCCCGGCATACATCAATGTCCTCGACCGCAGGTCATACATACCGATGAGCGAGCGCGAGGCACTTTAAACAATCAGGCCCGGCAGGGAGTCTTCCCATGCCGGGCCTGATTGTTCGTCCTTCGCATTTCCTGATTTCCTGTCATGCCGACACAATATTTTTCACCCATGCCCGGCGCTTTAACAGCACATATCCGATCGCACATTTCACCAGATCGATCAGCAGGCAGCTCAGATACAGCAGCACGATGTTCATCGAGGTAAAATGGGCGAGGGAATATGCCAGCGGGATATTCACCACCCACACGAACACGCTGTCAAACAGAAAGGTCACGAAGGTCTTGCCTCCGGAGCGCATCGTAAAATAGGATGCATGGTTGAACGCGTGGATCGGCATGCAGCAGGCCGCCACAAGGATCAGCTTCGTCGCGATCCGGCGCACCTGCGGCTCCGTATTATAGATCATCGGAATCACCCCCGAAAGAGCCGCCAGAACCCCTCCGATCAAAAGACAGCTCGCCACGGAAAATACGATCAGCTTCCGGTCGGTGTCCACGGCCTTCTCCGTTTCCCCCGCTCCGAGCTGCTGTCCCACAATGATTGCAATCGAGCCGCCGAGCGACATAAATACGACATTAAAGAGATTGGACACCGTACTGCAGATATTGACCGCCGCAACAACATCCAGCCCCCGCACCGAATAGCACTGATTCATGACCGCCATTCCCATCGACCAGAGCGCCTCGTTGATCAGGAGGGGCATCCCCGTGACCGCAATCTTCCCTGCAAGCGCCGCGGGAATGCGGAAATTCCGGTAAGCTCCCTCGACGATATCCGTGATCCTCCGTCTGCCGTGCACCGCCGCCAGAATAATCCCCAGCTCCACGAAGCGGGAAACGACCGCGGCGACCGCTGCTCCGACCGCTCCGAGCTCCGGCGCGCCAAACTTTCCGAAAATCAGAATATAATTCAGACAGAGGTTGACAATGACCGCAGCGATCCCCGCGCGCATCGGGAGCTTCGTCTCCCCGGTATCGCGCAGCGTGCTCGCATAGCTCTGCGCCGCCGCATACGGAGCAAGCCCCAGCAGCATGACGTTCAGATAATCTCTTCCGTAGAGCAGCGTATCCCCGACGGCTCTCCCGCCCTCCTCCTCGTTGAGATAGAGCGTGATCAGCTCCTCCCCGGCAAACCAGAAAAGCAGCACGGCAAGCACGGTCAGCAGGCCGCTCACAACCAGCTTAAACCGGAAGGTATTGCGCACACCCTCCCGGTCGCCCAGACCGTAATACTGCGCTCCGAAGATCGACGCGCCCGATACTGCGCCGAATATGGTAATATTGAACACGAGCAGCAGCTGATTGGCGATCGCCACTCCGGACATCTGTTCCGTGCCCACCCTGCCGACCATAATATTGTCCAGCAGACTCACAAAATTCGTAAAACCGTTCTGTATCATGATCGGCAGCGCAATCCCCATCACCATGCGGTAGAACGCCCGATCTCCGATATATTTTTTCATCATTCTCCATCTCCCGTGCACTCTGCCGGCACCGATACATCCTTTGCGGCGCGATGCGTCCTGACGGCGCATAGAAAAAGCAGCGTCTCCGCCGCTTAATACACATGCATTCTCAATGATATCCTCTTCGCCTTGCAGGCCTTTTTTCTCCTGCATTTCGGACAGTAAAGCCTGCGGCGGTCGCCCCCCGCCAGCGGCGCGAAAAGAGCCTCCCTTACGCCGACATCGATCCTCAGATAGCATGCCGGGCAAATATAGGTGTAGGCCCTGGATATCCAGCGTCCAAGTAAAAACAAACCGATTGCAAGCGCGGACGCTCCGAACCAGAACAGATAATCCTTCCAGAAAATTCCGGCTGCCGCCAGCAGCACTCCAAGGATAACAAGCACGACGGAGCTGCAATGCATAAAACTATATTTATTCATATTTATTTCCCCTTATTCCGCCGTGCAAACAGTATTGATTTTTCTCTGCGCTTATCCGGCAGTCTCCGACATCCTGCGCCTTATACCCCCACGTCCTGCAATTATGCAAATTCAGCACTTCTGCCGAATCATTCCGTCAAATGACCGAAGCAATCAGCAGCAACAATAATCCTAGCATAATTATACAAAAAATGACGAAAGATGTCAAGCACTTTTACCTGTCATGTTTTTATTTTTATTCCTTTTCAGTAAGAATTCCATATTCTAAATTCCCACTCAAATTCTGACGGATTGTCTTCAAAAAGCCTTAAATCCTTTTCATCAGGAATATATTCCTTAAACAAAAAACAAGTGTCTGAAACTTTATTTTCATACTTTAGTTCATCAAGAGTTGAAATCAAATTATGCAGCTTATCCGCATTCAACAGATTCGCCTTTTCAAATGCGTTTCTATAATACAGGTCCATCCATTCTGTTTCGAATGGCAGACTCAAAAAAGATTTGTCCTCCGGGAAATAGCAGCAATTTACCACATGCGCATAAACAGCTCGCAGCGCTGACGGCGGAATGGGAATAAAAAGATCGGAATCTGTACAGCCTGTTCCTCCATGCCTGTTGCATATTTCAATCATCTTGATTCTCACATCACATTCCGGGCTTCCGCACCACCAGCATATCTCAAAAAAGCCCATGTCCTCCTCCGCGGCATAATCATCATTGTCGCCGCGGGAGATAACCCGCCCCGTTCTCTTTTCTTTGATTCTTGCCTGAATATACAGGTCATGTCCCAAATCTGTTCCCTCCTGTTTTTAAAAACACAAAATTGTATCAAGGCGAAATATTAAAAATTCAGGGAAATGCCGATTAAAGCGTTTCCTTAATAACACAAATTTTCATTAGCAAAATCAATTGCTTTCTCGAAATCTTCTTTACTCTTCAGATTTTCTTCTAAAAAGGCTACAAAATCCGGGATTCTCTCTCCAATCACTAATTCCAAATCCTCCGGGAAATAATCATTTTCGGCCTTACAGCCCAACCAGCAAATATATGCTAAAATTTCGATTGGCAGCGCCA
>CAMWWR010000115.1 GCA_947178045.1 uncultured Clostridia bacterium | reverse complement strand
GCTTTGGAGCTGAACCTGTTCTATGACGACGGGGAGGGCTACATTGATCTGGGCCTGGATAATGTCTATGAATTTGACAGCGACGGCGGGCTGCTGGGGGTAAACGATGCGACCTGGCTGGCTGTCAACGGACAGCCGGTGGCTTACTACCACACCTCCACCGTGGACGACGGAACCAACTACACGATCACCGGCAGGGTACCGGTTCTTCACAATGGCAGCCGGGCAGAATTGATCCTCGTGTTTACGAACGATCAGCCTCATGGCTTTGTGGCCGGCGTTCAGACCGTATACAAAGAGGGAGAGACGGACACGGTCGCGAAGAGCATGACCGGGCTTGAGAGCGGCGACACGCTGGAATTCCTGTGCGATTATTACAGCTACAGCGGTGTATATCAGGACAGCTACCTGCTGGGCGATCCGCTGACGGTTACGGAGGAGGAGCTGACCATCAGCGACGTGACGATTGAGGGCAGCACCCGCGCGACCTACCGCTTTACGGATCTGTATGACAAGCATTACTGGACGCCGGTGGTTCCGGAAGGAAATTAGGGAAACACGGATGAAAGAGGCTTTGCATCCCGCCGGAGGCTCTGAGGAAGCAGTGACTTGATTATGCTGTTACAGCTCAGCCTTCGGCTTCCCTGCAACATTATGCTGCCTCAGAGCGGTTTGCAAAGCTTGCAATTCAGCAGGAATCGTGCGATAATAAGGGAAAGAAATTCTCGCGCGGCAGCGCGATTGGGAATACCGTGTGACAGGGGGTGCAGATAATATGGATATAGGAGGAATTTCAGCAGGATATTCCTATTGGGGCAATGCGTACGGTGTACAGCGGACTCAGGGAGCGGCGGCAGCCGGGTATGGAAGCGCGGCAGGAGCGGCAGGCACCGCGCCGGGGGACGGAACTGTAGGAACGGCCAGAACCATGCCGGGAAGCGGAGCCGCAGAAGCAGTCGGGGCCGCAGCAGGAGGCAGAACGGCAGGAGCCGTGCCGGGCGGCAGAGCCGCAGGAACCTCGGGAGTCTCCGGCGCTGCGGAGGAGGGCGGCCGCAGAATCGGGCGCAAATCCTCCCCGGAGGAATGCCAGACGTGCAAGGAGCGCAAGTACCAGGACGGCTCGGACGAGAACGTATCGTTCAAGGCGGCCACCCATATCGCACCGGAGGCTGCGGGAGCGGCAGTGCGTGCGCACGAGGGGGAGCATGTCGCCAACGCCTACGCGAAAGCGGCGGAGAACAACGGAGAAGTGATCAATGCTTCGGTGACCATCCACATGGGGATCTGTCCGGAGTGCGGAAGAACATATGTGGCCGGAGGCACAACGCGCACGAGCATCAAATATTCCAATGAATCCAACCCTTACCAGCAGAACCAGAAGGCACTGGACGCAATCCGGTTCCGGGGGCAGAATATCGACTATGCGGCGTAGCCGGGGTGTTTTCAAAAGCTTTTTCACGGGCTCAGGCTTTCATCGCGGTTCCCGTGGCTCAGTTTTTCCAGAAGCTCCTTCCCGTGCCAGATGACGTCGTCGTACGCCATTCCGCGCGATGAGGGCGTCGCCTGCATGACGGCGAGCAGCCGCTTTTCCGGAAAAACATGGATGCGCTGGCCACCGTAGCCGCGGCAGGCGTACCAGTCGTCCCCGAGCCAGAACAGGAAGCCGTAACCGGGATCGGTATCGGAAGGGGCAGTCGCAGCCCGGAGATATTCTTCGGAGACAATGCGCTGCCCCTCAAATATGCCGCCGTCCAGGCAGAGCCGGCCGAACTGCAGCATCTCGCGTGCGGTCAGATTGGACGAGTTCTCGTCGGTATCCTTTCCGTCGCCCACGCTGTAATAGACGCCGCACGGGCTTTTGTACCACCGGCCGCTCCGAATGCCGAGCGGTGTGTAAAGCTCCCGGTCGATGAAGTCGTACAGATCGCCGCAGACAGCTTCCAGCACCGCGGTGAGAAGGATCACGTCGAACTCCTTATAATTGTGGCGCGTTCCCGGCAGATTTGCGACCGTGCAGTCGGCGATGTGAGAAAGCCAGTTCCCGGAGCGCCGCATTTGCTCCATCATCGGGCAGTGGTAATGAATGCCGCCGTTCCAGTAGATGCCGGAGCTCATTGTGAGGAGATGCCGGATGGTGATGCACGGATGCAGCGGATCGCGGCCCTCCCGGAATGCAGGGATATAATCTGCGACCGGCGTGTCGAGCCCCGGCAGCAGCCCGCGGTCAAGCGCGATGCCGGCGGCCAGAGATAGGATGCTTTTGGCGACCGAGCACAGTACATTGCGGCTCTGTGCCCCGAAGCCGTTATAATAATTTTCGGCAAGGACTTCCCCGTCCTGCCAGAACAGGATGCTGTTGATCAGCCGATAGCGTTTCATGCGGATATATTCATCGATTTTTTCTGAAAATGTCATGATGCTTCCCTTCGTAAAATATCGTTTATTCCGGCGAGCCTGCCGGGGTCTTCAGATACCGCCCGATCACGGAGGACGGATTTTTGCGCAGCTCCGCCGGTGTTCCCTGTGCGATCACAGTGCCGCCGTTGGTGCCGCCGCCCGGCCCGAGCTCAAGAATATAGTCGCAGTTGGACAGGATATACGGGTCGTGCTCGGTGACGATAATTGACGCGCCCTGCTGCACAAGCTCGTCCAGCAGCTGCAGCAGTCGCTTGCTGTCGGAAAATGACAGTCCGGTCGTCGGCTCGTCCAGGATATAGAGCACGTCTTTTGTATTTTTTCCCTTTGCCAGCTCCTTTGCGAGCTTGATGCGCTGGCTTTCCCCGCCGGAAATGGTCGGGGTCGCCTGGCCGAGCTGGATATAGCCCATGCCGACGCGTTTCAGAATGCCGAGCAGCTGGTCGATCGTTTTATCCTTATCCGCGAAAAATTCCTTCGCTTCGTCCACGCTCATTTCCAGAATGTCGCGGATGTTTTTGCCTTCGAGCAATACCTCCATCGCCTCCGGCACATAGCCGGTGCCGCCGCAGTCGTCGCAGGTGATATCAATGAAATTGCCGAATCCGACATGGTAATGGATCACCCCGTCGCCCTTGCAGCGCTGGCAGCCGCCCGTGCTGTTGACGGAAAACATGCCCGCCGTGTAGCCGCGTTCCCTTGCGGTTTCGGTTTCGGCAAACATTGCGCGGATGCGGTCAAAAATCCCGGTGTAGGTGGCGGGGCAGGAGGTGCGGCTGCGCCCAATCGGGCGCTGGTCGATGACATAGCAGCGGCGAAGCGCCTCGACGCCGGAAAGAGAGGTCGAAGGCGCGCCGGATTGGGAGGACGTCACAGTGCCGGAAAGAGCGGTCGAAGCTGCTTCGGCCAGCCCGGCGGTATCGCATGCTTCCTCCGCGCCGGGAGTATTTTCAACCTGGTCATCCCGCTTTGCTGCCGCGCCGTCCGGCTCACTTCCGGCCTCACCCGTCACGCATTTGGACTTCAGTGCCTCCTTGAGCTTCGGCACGAGGGTGTCCGAGATCAGGCTTGATTTACCGCTGCCGGAAACACCTGCGATCCCTACCATGATCCCAAGGGGGAGGGCTGTGCTTACATCTCTCAGATTATGGATGTTCGCATGCGAAAGGACCAGCTGTTTTTTCCGGTTGACCGGGCGGAAGGCCGTTTTGACCGGGAACCCTTTTTCCGCCGTCAGGTACGGAGCCGTCCGGGAGCCCTGACATTTCAGAAACTCCGGGAATCCGCCCTCGTAGATTTTCCTTCCGCCGGAAACGCCCGCGTCCGGCCCGATGTCGATGATGTAGTCCGCCTCGCGCATAAAATTTTCGTCATGTTCGACCGCGACCACCGTATTTCCGTTATCCACAAGCCGCCGGATAATGCGGATCAGATTTTCCTTTTCCGTCTCGTGCAGACCGATGGTCGGCTCGTCAAAAACGAAAATGATCGAATCCATCTCCGTGATAATGTACGATGCGAGGAAAAGCCGCTGAAGCTCGCCGCCGGAGAGTGTCGGGATAGGACGGGAGAGCGCAAGGTGGAACAGCCCCACCTCGATCATGCAGGAGAGCTTGGTGCACAGCTCGGCGAGCAGCGGGTTGGAGCCGTCGTCATGGGCGGAGAAGAATTTGTGCAGATCGCGGATATACATATTTTCAAGCTCCGTGATCGTTTTCCCGTGAAAGGTCGTGTGTGCCGCCTGCTCGCCGAGCCCGGTGCCGCAGCATTTCGGGCAGGTGCGCCGCATCATCATGCCATTCTCTGTCAGAATACTGCCGAACCGGCCCGAGGTGGAGAGCGCGCCGTTTGTCAGCATTGTGATCCACGGTATCATGCCGGGAAATTTGGATTTTCCGTGGTCGCCGTATTTGAGCAGGGCGAGCTGCTCCGCGGTGAGGTCGCCGATGCGGCTGTTCCAGAGGTCAAAGCCGTACTTTGTGCCGAATTCGAGCAGCATATTGCGCGTGGAGCCGCGTCTGCCGAGCCCGCACGCGACATCGCAGATCAGCTGGTTTTGGTCGGCAAACATTGCATCCTCGTTGATGAAGCTTGCGATGCCCTTGCCGAGGCACCGGACGCACATGCCCCGCGCGGAGCCGCGCTGGAACATAGAAATGTCGAGCGGCAGCCCGTCGTCGTATGCCGGGTCGCGCTCGCCGTAATTGGTGAACAGGGCGGCGAGCATCTGGCTGATCTTGATTCTTGTGCCAACCGTGCTGCGGGGATTGGACTGCCGGATGATACGCTGTTCGACCGCAACCGTCGGGGAGAGACCGGTGATGGAGTCAAAGCCCGGCACGGTGTCGATCATAAACTGTGTGTCGGAAAACATGAGGTAGCGCCGTTTGCCCTCCTCGTAGAGCGTGTCGAAGGCCAGACTTGATTTTCCGCTGCCGGAAACGCCGGTGATGACCGTGAGCCTGTGCTTCGGAATCGATACGTCGATGCCCTTCAGATTGTGAATTCGCGCATTTTTGATGCGGATGTAATCGCTTTTCATAAGTCCCCCGCTTTCTTTGGTTTGGAGAAAAGTTCCTTTTTGTCAAAAAACGCTGCGTCTCAGAGTGCTCATTATAGAGACCAAGACCGGAGTTTTTCCGCGGCAGGATCATTATAGCTTCCGGGCGCTTTTTCGCGCCGAACTTTTTTCATCATCTTTTCCGGGCGCCTCCGAAGGGCTCAAAGCCGCAGAGGACAAGGGCGCGAACCATTCGAGCAGACAGTATTCCCCATCAAATTCAGAAAGATTTATTTTTTCCAGATGAACGCTTTGGCCGATACCGGGCAGCGCGTTTTTGCTGAAAACGTATTTCCGGATAACGCGGTACATCCGGCTGGCGGTCTGCTGGGACAGCTCACGGTAATGGTGTTTCCCGATGTAGTGAAATTTGATGCACGGACAGCCGCCAAAGTGGACTGTTCCGGCATCGGAGAGAGTTTCAATCGCGGTGAGATAGCGGGAATAGCTCCTGCCATCCTGGAAGTGCCGGGTCAGGCCGTAATAGATGTCCGCTTCGCGGCCGCCCGGTAGCAGAGGTCGTTCATTGTCCCAGAAATCGAGCGCCGCCGCCGGGGCAAGCCGCGCGGAATTGCGGTACGGAATATCGTGCCACGTCCCGAGCAGTCGAATTTCCGGAAGATATACGGCCTCCGGACCGAACAGTCGGCCCCCGCTGCAGGTGACGCCGTAATCCTGGATCGGCAGGAGGATCGGAAGTTCCTTCCGCTCGGCGCGGTATTTCCCGGGCGTTATCCCGAATTCGGCGCGGAAAGCGCGGGTGAACGACTGCTCGTGTCCGAAGCCGAAATCCAGAGCGATTTCCAGCACGGTTTTCGAATCCTCCTGCAGGGCGGCGACGCTCTCGGTGAGCCTGCGCCGGCGGATATACTCCGCCGGGGTCATGCCGTACGCGAACTGGAACAGGCGGGTCAGGTGCGCAGGCGAGAACAGGGCCGCGCGGGCCGCCTCCGACAGGCTGATTTTCCGGTGCAGATTCGCTTCAATGTATTGAAAAAGGGGTTCAAACCGTATTTCGGACATATCGTTCCATCGTTCCTTTCGCCGGAGTTATTTTGGATAATCATGATATAAACAATTCAGGATAACGGGAATCATCGTCTCCATTTCTTCCGGTTCGGATTCGGCAATTACAATTCCGGGAATAGAAAACGGGAAACGGTAATTGCCACTGTATTTTTTCAAAGCCGTTTCATTCCGGAAATTTCTCCGGTAAGTTAAAGAATACCCTGGTTGTTTCTATGCATCAGAGCCTGCAATCGATTATAGCCTGCTTTTGCGAAAAACGCAATTTCTCTTTTGGTGGGCAGGAACCGGGGCGGAATTTGTCCTCAGGCGCGGGAACCGCTATCTGCCCC
>CAMWWR010000114.1 GCA_947178045.1 uncultured Clostridia bacterium | reverse complement strand
ACGGCATCACGCTGTGCAAAGGTGATCATTTTATTCTTCCGGCGGGCTACGGCAGATATTGCCTGAAGGGCGATATGCTGCTGATTTCGTCCTGCCCGGGCAAAAAACAGGAGAAAGGAAGGATTTGCTGATGGGGAATCTGTTCAATCCCGATAATACATTTTTTCGAATCATGGGAAAGGCATGGGACATGCTGGTCGTCAGCCTGATGTGGACGATATGCTGCATACCGATGTATTTCCTGATTACCATTGTGGGAAGCGAGCTGAATCAGCCGCTCATGGTGATCTTGTACATGGCGCTGGGCGCGGTGCTTATGATTCCGGTCGGCCCGGCGATGTCATCCATCTATTATGTGTGCGTCAAGGTGATCCGCAGGGACCGGGGCTATGTTTTCCATGAATATCTGCACGCCTTCCGGATTAATTTCCGGACCGGCGCGATTACCGGCGCGATTGTCGGCGCGATCCTGGTGCTGCTGAGCTTCAATCTGCAGTACTCCTACGCGCTGTCGAAGGTGGAGGGGGGCATGGACACGATGGGGAAGGTTGTTCTTGTCGTCACTCTGGCAATCTGCTTTGTTTTGACAGGGATACTTCTTGTAATTTTTCCGATACTTTCCCGCTTTACCATGGGAGTGAAGCAGCTGTTTAAAACCTCGCTCTATATTGCGTTCCGGCATATTCTGCACACGCTGCTGCTGCTGGTGATCGTTCTTGTAAGCGCGGCGGCAATGTATCTCCTTCTGCCGGCGGTCTTTTTCATTCCGGCAGCCTGCGCGCTGGTCAGTTCCTTCCCGATGGAGCATGTGCTGAAGAAGTACATGCCGAAGCCGGAAAAGACGGCGGCCGCGGACGGTGTGCTTGTGACAGAGGGGGACGTTGTCTCCGAGGAAAACGGAGAGCGCAGGGATCTCTGGTATCTTGAATAAAGCGGGGAGCAGTAATAAAATATTTAGGAGGTTTTGGTTGTATGAATGAGAATGAGGTGTACGAGCTGATGGACTGGGCGTCGATCGAGGCGCTGACGTATTCGGAGCACGATAACCCGCATGAAATACTCGGGGCGCATGTTACGGAGAAGGGCGTGCTGATCGGGGCGTATGTGCCGGAGGCTCAGGAAATTACCGTTGTCACGGAGAAGGGGGAGGAATATCCGATGCTCTGCGAGGACGAGGGCGGCTATTTTGCGGCGCTGCTGAGCGGCAAACGCATTCCGTCGTACCGGCTTCGCGCGAAGCACCGGAACGGGAGCATCGAGGAGTATGCGGATCCGTATTCCTTTGCGCCGGTAATCTCCGAGAAGGACTGCGAGCTGTTTGCGAAGGGCATCCATTATACGGTGTATGAAAAGCTCGGAGCCCATATACGGAAGCAGAACGGGACGGAGGGGACGCTCTTTGCAGTGTGGGCTCCGAATGCCATGCGCGTCAGCGTTGTCGGAAACTTCAATCAGTGGGACGGAAGAAGACATCAGATGAGGAGGCTCGGCGATTCCGGCATTTTCGAGCTCTTTATCCCGGGAATCGGCAAGGGTGAGATTTATAAATTTGAGATCAAGGCAAGGGGCGGGCTGACCTATCTGAAGGCCGACCCTTATGCCAACGCGGCGGAGCTGCGCCCGGCGAATGCCTCTGTTGTCACGGATCTGGACAGCTTTTCCTGGTCGGATGCAAAGTGGATGGACGGGCGCAAAAAGAAGAACTATGACGAGGAGCCGATGTCCATCTATGAGGTTCATCTTGGTTCCTTCCGCAAGCCGGAGGAGAAGAACGGGAGCTTTTACAATTACCGTGAGATCGCGGTTATGCTGGCCGACTATGTCGGGAAGATGGGCTATACACATATCGAGCTGATGCCGGTGATGGAGCATCCGTTCGACGGCTCCTGGGGCTACCAGGTGACAGGCTATTATGCGGCCACCTCGCGCTACGGCACGCCGGAGGATTTCATGTACTTCATGAACTATATGCACGAGCATGGGATCGGCGTGATCCTTGACTGGGTTCCGGCCCATTTCCCGCGCGATACCTTCGGCCTTTCCAATTTTGACGGCACCTGCCTGTACGAGCATGTCGACCCGCGCCAGGGCTCTCATCCGCACTGGGGCACGCTCATCTACAATTACGCCCGTCCGCAGGTCTCCAATTTCCTGATTGCGAACGCGCTGTTCTGGGTTGAAAAGTATCATGCCGACGGAATCCGCATGGATGCGGTGGCGTCGATGCTGTATCTCGATTACGGCAAGCGCGACGGCGAGTGGGTGGCAAATAAATACGGCGGACATGAAAATCTCGATGCGATCGAGCTGTTCCACCATCTGAATTCGGTTTTCCATAAGAGAAAGGACGGCGCGGTGCTGATCGCGGAGGAATCGACGGCATGGCCGGAGGTGACCGGGGATGTGGAAGAGGGCGGCCTTGGCTTTGACTACAAGTGGAATATGGGCTGGATGAACGATTTCACCAATTACATGAAGCAGGATCCGCTGTTCCGGAAGGGCTGCCACGGAGCGCTCACGTTCAGCATGATGTACGCCTACAGCGAGAAGTTTATCCTTGTGCTCTCCCACGATGAGGTCGTACACGGAAAGGCATCCATGCTTTACAAGATGCCGGGCACGCTCGAGGAAAAGTTCTCCAACCTCCGTCTGGCTTACGGCTTTATGACCACGCATCCGGGCAAGAAGCTTCTGTTCATGGGACAGGAATTCGGCCAGACGCGCGAGTGGAGCGAGGAGCGCAGCCTGGACTGGGATCTGCTGGAATTTGACAGCCACCGCCAGATGCAGGAATATTCGGCGAGGCTGAACGAGCTCTACCGGAAGCATCCGGCGCTGTACCAGCTTGACTATGATCCGGAGGGCTTTGAGTGGATGAGCTGCATGGACGCGGATCACAGTATTGTAAGCTATGTGAGAAGGTCAAAGAAGCAGGAGGAAATCCTGTATGTCATCTGCAACTTTACGCCGATCGTCTATGAGAGCTATAAGGCGGCCGTTCCGTTTGCCGGAAAGTATAAAGAAATCTTTAACAGCGACGCCGGGGAATTCGGCGGGAGCGGCCGGGTAAATCCGCGCGTAAAGCCGGCGAAGGCCGGCGAGGTGGATGGCCGGGAGCATTACATTGAGATCACGCTGCCGCCGCTCGGCATCGCCATTTTCTCCGCGGTGCAGGAGGAGGAGGAAAAGTCCGCGCGCAAAGGAACGACCGGAGAGAAGGCTGCGAAGAAAACGGGCAGGAAGGCTTCGGCAAAAACGGCTTCGGTGAAGGAGGCTGCCGGGGAGAAGGCAGAAAAGGCGGCTTCAACCAGAAAATCCACGAAAAAGCCTGCGGATAAGAAGCCTGCAAAAGCAGCTGGAAGGTCGAAAAAAGACGCAAAATAAAACAGGGGCACAGAGGATAAGAAAAAAATGAGCGGATTGACTGAATTATTGTGCAGGGAGACCTCGCTCCAGGTGAACTGGGGAGAGTCGATCGGAAACAGTGTAAGTAAATTGTGGGATAACTTTTGGCCGGGGGCACTTGCGTTTGCCGGAAAGCTTGTGATCGTGCTGATCATTTGGTTTGTCGGAAAAAGGCTGATGAGCGGGCTTCTGCGTCTGATTGCCCGGGGCTTTGAAAAGGCGCATGTCGATGCCGGCGTGTCGGGATTCATCGGCTCCATTCTTAAGGTGATCCTGTATTTTGTGCTGATTATGCTGATTGCGAACGTGATCGGGATTGCGACGACGTCGGTCGTCGCGCTGGTCGGCTCCGTCGGCCTGACGATCGGCCTGGCACTGCAGGGCAGCCTGGCCAATTTTGCGGGCGGCGTCCTGCTCCTTCTGCTTAAGCCGTTCCGGGTGGGCGACTACGTTGTCGCGCAGGGACTGGAGGGTTCGGTTACAAAGGTGGATCTGTTTTATACGACGATCGTCACTGTGGACAACCGCACGGTCGTATTGCCGAACGGCACGCTCTCCAACGGCAGCATCATCAATGTGACACATGAGCCGGAGCGACGGCTGGATCTCGTGATCCCGATCGGCTACGGCGACGACATCCGCAGGGCGAAGGGCCTGCTGCAGCGGATCGTTGACCGCCACGCGGAGCAGATATTCCCGGAGCGCGGCGTCACGATATGCGTCGGCGAGCTGGGCGACAGCGCCATCGAAATCAATTTCCGCGTATGGGTAAAAAGAGAGGATTACTGGACGCTGCGCGCGGAGCTGCTGGAGGAAATAAAATATACCTTTGACGAGAACCATATTTCCATTCCGTTCCAGCAGATGGATGTGCATCTGGTCAAGGGAGAGTAAGAGCAAAGCAGACTCGGGAGGGGCCGGACGGGGGGAACGAAAGGCATCCCGGCATGTCCGCAAATGAGAAAACGGGCGATAAACGAGAAAAAAAGAAGAGCGCTGCGGGGGAGGCTGTATTCAGCCATCCCGCAGCGCTCTCTGCTTTATTTGGGGAAGCGCTTTCATCAGCATTTCCTGAAATTTCCCAAAATTTTTTCCGATTTTCTGTAACGAATCCTGCCTGAAACAGGATATATAAGCGAAAGGAGGCCGCCATGGATATGGATGAGTTATACGGGCAGAATGCCCGGATCGTATACCGGTATCTGTACTCCGTGTGCCGCGACGGGCAGCTGGCGGAGGATCTGACGCAGGAAACCTTTCTGCAGGCATGGAAATCCATAGACCGCTTTGACGGAAGCTGCAAGATGTCCAGCTGGCTCTGCCAGATCGCAAAGCATCTGCTTTACCGCCACTATCAGAAAAACAGGCGCGAGATTCCGGCGGAGCCGGAGGAAGGCTGGATCGAAAGCGCCTCCCCGGATGACCGCGCGGCGGCAAAGCAGGAGCTTTTGGAGGTGCTCCGGGAAATGCAGAAGCTGCCGCCGCGGATGCGCGAGGTCATTTATCTGAGGATCACGGGGGAGCTGAGCTTCCGGGAGATCGGTGAAATTATGGGGCGCAGCGAAAACTGGGCGAGGGTCACCTTTTATCGCGGAAAGGAAATCTTATGGAAAGGAAGGATGAAAAATGAATGAGCTGAACTGCAATGTCGTGAAGGATCTGCTGCCGTCCTATATGGACGGACTCTGCTCGGAGGATTCCAGAAGGCTGGTCGAGCAGCATTTACAGACATGCCCGGACTGCAGATCGTTCGTGGAAATGCTGCGGGAATCGGAGGTCGCGGAACGGCAGAAGGAGTCGGGGCAGATCGCCTATATGAGGAAAATCAAAAGGCATGTCAATGCGAGGCTGTTCGGATGGTGCGCCCTGCTCGTGATCTTCGGTGTGGGACTGTGGATGCACTGGGATAATTATGGGGTGATGGGCGATTACTACCTGGCCGCTCTGCCGCTGCTCTTAGCGGATGTACATTTTTTGCTGTCGGACTATGCAAAATGCAGGGAAAGAACAGGCAGCAAGACCATTCTCACCGCCGGCAGCAGCCTGCTGGTATGCTGCAGCCTGCTGCTGGGATTTTTGAGCATTCAGTGGGGACAGAAGGGCGGCTGGCCGGTTGAGTCGGAGGCCGAGTTGGGGCCCTTTGTAAGGAACTGGCACCTGCTTCTTGTGCTCTGCCAGCTTGCCATTCTTGCCGCAGGGATCGTATTGACGGTGAGAACCTCCAATTCTCACAGCATTCTGATCAGCATCAGCGCAGCGGGAATCGCGCTGTCCCTCTATATGATCTCCTCGCTCGGCACACTGGTTTCCGTTGAGTATCTGGCGAAGTCGATGAGAGGCTCCTGGATTCTCCTGCTTGAGGGAGCCTGTATCGCCTGCGCAATGTTTTTTCTGGAGAAGCGCAGGCTTCGCGCACAGCAGCATTGATACAGCTGCGGTGGCTGCCCGGCGAAAGACCGGGCAGAGGGCAGGAACGTCATGCAGCATTGATGCGCACTCCGTCGTCCGTCCATGCTGGACGGGGCGCGGAAATCAGAATTCCCTTTTTTGGTACTGCCATGTAGAAAGCAAGTAAGAGAGCACAAAAATGATGCCGCCGAGAACAAGCATTCCGCCGCTGACCGAGAGGATATGCTCCGAGGCGTAAATCAGCATGGAAGTGATAAGCTTTTCGTTTCCGGGCAGTCGCTCGTATATCGTAAACAGGGCGCTGATGAGGCCGAAAACCATCGTGGGAACAAATACGCCCCAGAGCCTGCCTTTCAGATAGCCAAGCTTAAAAAGCAGAGGATACATGGAAAGGCAGAGCAGGGAATACAAAAGAAAACCAAAGGCGATAAGTGCCAGACACCATTTGAAATCCGGGTACCATTTGGAAAAGGAAAACAAGTTGGCGACGGGCATAAGCGCGAATCCAAGCAGGATGCCGCCCAAAAACATAAGGAGCGACAGGGCATACCTTCCAGTGACA
>CAMWWR010000113.1 GCA_947178045.1 uncultured Clostridia bacterium | reverse complement strand
CATCCGCCAGCGCCCGTATCCCGTCGGGCAGTCCGCAGGTCGAAACCGTGATGTTCCTCTGGCTGATGTTCAGGCCGTTTTCGTCACTCACCATCCGGATAAACCGGACGAGATTTTCAAAATTGTCGAGCGGCTCCCCCGTCCCCATCACAACGATGTTGGACACTCTCTCCCCGGAGAGCTTCTGTATTTCGTAGACCTGCTCAAGCATTTCCGACGGCGCCAGATTCCTTGTCAGCCCTCCCAGCGTCGACGCGCAGAAGCGGCACCCCATCCGGCAGCCGACCTGGGACGAGACGCACACCGAATTTCCGTGATGGTATCTCATAAGCACGCTCTCAATCACATTGCCGTCCGGCAGCTCAAACAAGAATTTGCAGGTGCCGTCGACCGCCGATTCCAGCTTGTCCGCGACGCGGAGCACCGGAAAGGAAAAAATTCCCTCACATTTTTCCCGGAACGCGGCGGAAATATTCGTCATTTCGCCGAAGCCGCCGCAGAGCTTTTTGTGCATCCACTCGTACATCTGCGCCGCCCGGTACGGCTTTTCCCCGAGCTCCTTTACTTCCTCTCCGAGCTCGGCGAGACTCATCGATTTTATATCCTTCAACGCCATTCACAACCCCCGCTTATCTTTTGTTCTTCCGCCGGCCTGACAAACCTGCTGACAAAAAAGCCGTCCGTCCTTCCGGGCTCGGGCAGAAGCTGAAGCCGCCCCCGCTCCGCCTCCGGGAGCAGAGCCTCCTCCGCCCTCATTTTTTCCGGGAGATACGGGAGCAGGCTCTGCGCCTCAAGCCCGAGCTCCCGCTCGATCCATTCCGCATTCTCCCGGTTTTCCTCCGGGTTGACGGTGCAGGTCGAATAGATCAGCACACCTCCGGGCTTTACATATTTCGCCGCCGTCTCAAGCATCCGCCGCTGCAGGCGGACAAGCTCCGAAAGCCCCTCCGGCGAGGCATTATACTTGATATCCGGCTTTCTCGCGATGATCCCCAGCCCGGAGCAGGGCAGATCGGCGAGCACAACGTCCGCCTTCCCGGCATCCTCCTGTCTCAGGCGGCAGGCATCCCACAAAAGCACCTCCACATTCGGGAAGCCGCAGCGCGATATATTTTCCCGGATTTTGGAGAGCTTATATTCCGAAATATCCCGCGCACTGACAAGACCGCGCAGGGGCACGCCGCTCTCCTGTGCCGCTGCGCTCTGCCCGGCGCACAGCGGCGGCCTGTCCGCCCCCGGCGGTTCTGCCTGACTACCCTGTGCCCGAGCATTCCGCCCCGCACGAAGCAGCAGATCAGCGGCCTGCAGCGCCTTGCCGCCCGGCGCGGCACAGCAGTCGATCACATAGTCGCCCGGCTTTATTCCCGCGCACAGCACCGGCAGCATCGAGCTCTCGTCCTGTATCTGCAGGAAGCCGTCCCGCAGGGCTCCGATCCGCCCCGGTGAATCAATCCCGGAAAGCCGCAGCGCTTCCGGCACGAAGACGCCCCCGCACACCTCCAGACCCTCGCTCTCGAGCCGCTGCCTGCATTGATCGGCGCTGCATTTTGAGAGATTCACGCGCGCGGTCAGCGCCGGCTCCTCCAGGAACGCCCGGAACATGCGCTCCGTGCTCTCCTCCCCGTACCAGTCCAGAAAGCGCCCCACCAGCCATGCGGGCACCGAATAGAGCACGGAAAGCCGCTCCTCCCTCTCAAGCCCCGCGACCGCCGCGGACAGTCCGTCCGTCTCGCGGGCCGCGGCGCGCAGCACGCCGTTCACGAAGCCGGACAACCCGGCAAACCCTCTCTTTTTCGCAAGCTTCACCGCCTCGTTGCACACGGCCGACGGCGGAACCTCCATATAATTCAGCTGATAGAAGCCCATGCGCAGTATATTGCGCACGACCGGCTTCTGTTTTTCCGGCTTCACGCTCGAGCAGCGCGAGATCAGATAATCCAGCGTGAGCATCCGCTCCACGACACCCTCGCACAGCCTCGCCGCAAAGGCCCTCTCCCTCTTGTCAAGCCCGGGATATTTCCCGAGCTCCCTCGCCAGCACCGTATGACAGAGCTTCTTCTCCTCCGTGATTTGCAGAAGCATTGTCAGCGCCAGCTCTCTGGCATTCATCAATCATTTCTCCTTCCGAACAGCAGGATCAGGCGGAGCAGCTGCAAAATCGAGGCCGCCGCAGCCGCCACATAAGTCAGCGCCGCCGCCGAGAGAACCTTCCTCGTCTGGCCGATCTCATCCCCGTACAAAATCCCCAGCTCCCCCAGCGCATTTACCGCGCGCCTGGAGGCGTTGAACTCCACCGGGAGCGTGACGATCTGAAACAGCACGGAGAGAGAAAACATAACAATGCCGAGCGTGATCAGCGCCTGGGAACTGCTGCTGCCGATCAGCAGCCCGAGCACGATCAGCGGCCAGGCCGCCGCCGTGCCGATGTTGGCCACCGGGACGATCGCCGTGCGCAGCTTCAGCGGAATATAGGAATTTGCGTGCTGGATCGCGTGGCCGCACTCATGCGCTGCAACGCCGACCGCGGCGACGGAGGATTCCCCGTAGACGCTGTCGGAAAGCCGGAGCACCTTTTCCGACGGGTCGTAATGATCCGTCAGCTCTCCCTCGATATGCTCGATGGATACGTCGTAAATTCCGTTCGCGTGCAGAAGCCTCTCGGCCGCCTGCGCGCCCGTCATTCCAGACCGGCTGCGCACCTTCGCGTATTTCGCGTAGGTGCTTTTGACCTTTGCCGACGCGAGAAGGCTCAGCACCACGCCGATCAGAACAAGAATATAAGTCCAGTCGAAATACATTGCCATACCTCCTGATTCTAAATTTTCATTTTCACATTTTACCAGTAAAATGCGTTTTTTCTTTTACATTACCATTAAAATTTTATTAAATTGCAGACCCGGCAGCTCTGCTTTAAGGCTTTGCCGCCCTGCTATTGAAAGCCCGTGGTTCCGTTTTTGTCTCTATTTCAGAACCTCGCCGGCCTTCAGCGGGCAGCCGCGCAGAAATTCCTCCGCGCTCATCCGGCGCTTGCCCTCCAGCTGCAGCTCCCGCACGACGAGCAGTCCGTCGCCGGTCAGCACGGAAAAGAAATCCCTCCCGGTCTCGACCACGGTTCCGCATTCCCATTTTTCCTCGCGGATCCGCTGCTTTACCTGTGCGGACGGCTCCCCGCACACCTCGCAGCGCCAGAGCTTCAGCAGCCTTCCGTCGAGGCCGGTGTAGGCGCTCGGCCACGGATTCAGGCCGCGCACCCTGCGCTCAAGCTCGACGGCCGGACGCGAAAAATCGAGATAGCCCATCTCCTTTTTCAGCATTCCAACATAGGTCGCCTGCGTGTTATCCTGCGGTGTGCGCACCGCCGTGCCTCCCTCGATCTGCCCGATCGCCCGGCGCAGCGCGATGCAGCCCGCCCCGGCAAGCTTGTCGTGCAGACTGCCGCCGGTCTCGTCCGGGGCGATCTCAACCAGCTCCTTCGTGATCATATCCCCGGTATCCAGCCCCTCGGCCATATACATGATCGTGACGCCCGTCACCCTCTCCCCGTCGAGAATGGCCCACTGGATCGGGGACGCGCCGCGGTATTTCGGCAGCAGCGACGCATGAACATTGATGCAGCCGTATTTCGGCAGCTCCAGAATCTGCTTCGGCAAAAGCTGCCCGAACGCCGCGACGACAATCAGATCCGGCTTAAGCCTCTTCAGCTCGTCAAGGAAGGCCTCCTCTTTCACCCTTTCCGGCTGATAGACAGCGAGCCCGTGCGCAAGTGCCGTTTCCTTGACCTCGGAGCAGCCCAGCTCCTTTCCTCTTCCTCTCGGCTTGTCCGGCTGTGTCACGACCGCCGCAATATCATACCCCGCGCTCACCAGATCCTCCAGGATGACCGCCGCAATCTCCGGTGTACCCATGTAAATAATTTTCATAATTATACCCGTGCATATCGCGAGCTCGCTCGCGATACTGCTTTAATTAAGAAGTGTGAAAGTTTACTTTCACACTTATCCCCCGTGCCTACTGCAGACAGTCCTGCCGTACTGCCTCGATCAATTATTCTTCCCAGTCCTTCCCCGCGTCATGCAGGTCGCCCTCGACCTTCTCCACATAGAGAATTCCCTCCAGATGATCCAGCTCATGGCAGATTGCGCGGGCCAGAAGCTCCGTGCCCTCCAGCTCGATCTCCTGCATCCTGCGGTCCTTCGCCCGCACCTTCACATAATTCGGCCTTGTCACAACGCCCGTCTTGCCCGGCACGCTCAGGCAGCCCTCGTTCCCGGTCTGCTCCCCCGCGGTCTCGACAATGACCGGATTGATCAGCACGATCGGCTGATCTGCCTCCTCCGAGACATCGATCACGACGACCCTCTTTAAAATGCCGACCTGCGGAGCCGCCAGGCCGACGCCCTGCGCCTCGTACATCGTCTCCAGCATGTCGTCAATCAGCGTGGATATCCTGCCGTTCATCTCCGTGATCTCTCTTGATTTCTTCCCGAGAATGCTGTCCCCCAGCTTTCTGATCTGTCTGATTGCCATATTTTTCCTCTCCCGTCTTTTAATATCCGTTCATCGGATTAAAATCAAATTGAACGCTCACGTTCTTAAAATGCTCCGAATATAATATATATCCTTCGAGGAAATTTTTCAAGGCCGCAAGCGCATTATAATTTCCGTGTTTAAAATAAAGCAGCCTCCGAAACAGATCCTTCGCCTTCGCAAGCGACGCCGGAACCGGCCCGATCACCGTCATTTTGTCCTCCCCGCCGTCGCTCAGATAATGCTCCGCCGCCGAATGAAGCAGCTCCGCCGCAGCATCCGCCGCCTCATCCTTCGGGGACAGCACGAGCACCGCCAGAATGTTCAGCGCCGGCGGATAGCCGAGCGCCTTCCGGTACGCGAGCTCCTTCGTGAAAAATCCCCCGTAATCCTGCGCCGCCGCGGTTCGGACGGCGTAATGCTCCGGCTGGTAGGTCTGGATAATTACCTCCCCGGGCTTCTTACCGCGCCCGGCCCGACCCGCCGCCTGACAGAGCAGCTCGAAGGTGCGCTCCGCGGCGCGGTAATCGCCCGCGTTCAGCGAAAGATCCGCCGCCAGTATCCCGACCAGCGTCACCGCCGGAAAATCATGTCCCTTTACGATCATCTGCGTCCCGATCAGGATATCCGCCTCCCCGCAGGAAAAGGCGGACAATATTTCCTCGTAGCTCTCCTTTTTCTTCGTCGTATCCGCGTCCATGCGCAGCACGCGCGCCCCCGGAAAGCATTTTTTTACCTGCTCCTCGATCTTCTGCGTCCCCGTGCCGAAGCCCGCGATGTATTTCGAGCCGCACGACGGGCAGCGCTCCGGCTTTTTCTGCCGTTCCCCGCAGTAATGGCAGACGAGCGTGCCGTCGCCGTGCTCAGTCATCGACACGTCGCAGTGCGGACACTTCATCACAAAGCCGCAGCTGCGGCACGACACAAAGCCGGCATAGCCCCTGCGGTTGAGAAACAGCATCGTCTGCTCGCCCGCCGCAAGCCGCCCCGCAATCCCGTCCGCCAGCGCCCTGCTGAAGATCGAGCGGTTTCCCGCCGCAAGCTCCGCACGCAGATCCACAACGGACACCTGCGGCAGCGCCGCGCCGGGGACGGCGCGCCGGTCGAGCCGGAACAGTGTGTATTCGCCGCGCAGCGCCCTCTCGTAGGCCTCCAGCGACGGCGTCGCCGACCCGAGCAGCACGGACGCCCCGCAGAGCTTCGCGCGCTGCACTGCGACCTCCCTCGCATGGTATTTCGGCGGCATTTCGCTCTTGTAGCTGCTCTCGTGCTCCTCGTCCAGAATAATCAGCCCAAGCCTCGCAAACGGCGTAAACAGCGCGGACCGCGGTCCGATCATGATGTCGATTTCTCCGCGCTCCGCCCGCAGGCTCTGATCGCAGCGCTCCCCCTGCGACATTTTGGAATGGAGGATGGAGACCCGGTCGCCGAACCGGTGATAAAAGCGCAGCACGGTCTGGTAGGTGAGCGCGATCTCCGGAATCAGCATAATCACCTGCCTGCCCTGCCGCACGATCTCCTCGATAACGGACAGATAGACCTCCGTCTTTCCGCTCCCGGTGATCCCGTGGATCAGGTAGGTCCGGTATTCCCCCCTGCTCCAGTCGGCAAGCACGCTGTCCCGGATCTGCCGCTGCTGCCCGTTCAGCTCCGGCGCGCTCTCCGCCGCTCCCGCTCCCCGGAACATCCGTTCCATGGGATTGCGGTAGCCGGTCTCGGCCTTCACCCGGATCAGTCCGCTCTGCTCCATGCTCCGTATCGTCGCCGAGCTGACGGCCAGCTTATCCGTCACGATATTCCACGGCAGCTCCCTCTCGCGCAGCAGCTCATGCAGCAGCCGCTCCTTCGCGGCATGCCCCCGCTTTACCGCAGCGG
>CAMWWR010000112.1 GCA_947178045.1 uncultured Clostridia bacterium | reverse complement strand
CCGGACTGGCGATGGCAGGATTTGAACCTGCAGTGATGTTCCATCAAAAGTCCCCTCAGGAAAATCGCTGTTTGGGTCACGAACATGACCGCATCCCATAACTTCCGCGTCTTCCAGTTCCGCCACATCGCCATAATCGGGAGGGGAGGAGTCGAACCTCCGACACGCAAAATTGCTGTAAGCTCCACGGACATGAAGCACTATTTTGCTGCTCTACCCAGTTGAGCTACCTCCCGGGATAACCGGCAGGAGAAAGCTTTTCCTCCTGCCCGCCGCGCCGCTGCAAGCGGCTATGTACCCATGCGCGTTTACACGCATGGAAGAGTTCCCACGCATTTACAGGGCGGATTGTTTTTAAACCGCTCTGCCGTCCGGTCAGCTGCCGCATGCCAGACGAATCAGCAGTTCTACAACCCGCTCCATATCCTGCACCGCGATATGCTCGTATTTGCCGTGGCAATTATAGCCCCCGGTACACAGATTCGGGCACGGCAGCCCCATGTACGACAGTCTCGCGCCGTCTGTACCGCCCCGGATCGGCTGTACGATCGGCTCGATCCCAAGCTGCTCCATCGCCCTCTTTGCATTTTCGATCAGCTCCGGATGCCCGGCAAGCTTTTCCTTCATATTGTAGTAGGAATCCTTCAAAATAACCTCGACCGTGCCCTCGCCGTATTTCGCGTTCAGGAAATCCGCCGTGCTGCCAAAAAGCCGCTTTCTCTGCTCAAATTTTGCCCGGTCATGGTCCCGGATGATATAGACGAGCCTTGCCTCCTCAACCGTGCCCTCCATCGAATCCAGATGGAAAAAGCCCTCGTATCCCGCCGTGTATGCGGGCTTCTCCTGCTCCGGCAGCATGCGCTCGAACTCCATGCCGATGAGCAGCGCGTTCTTCATCTGTCCCTTCGCGGAGCCCGGATGAATGCTCAGCCCGTGAACGATAAGCTTTGCGTTCGCCGCGTTAAAATTTTCATATTCCAGCTCGCCGACCGCCCCGCCGTCCACCGTGTAGGCGCCGGCCGCGCCAAAGCCCTCCACATCGAAGAAATCAACGCCCCTGCCGACCTCCTCGTCCGGCGTAAAGCCGATGCGTATCTCGCCGTGAGGAATCTCCGGGTGGGCGAGCAGGTATTCCGCCATCGTCATGATCTCTGCCACGCCGGCCTTGTCGTCCGCCCCCAGAAGCGTTGTGCCGTCGGTCACGATAATGTCCTTCCCCACCTGCCCGCGAAGCTCCGGAAACTGCTCCGGCGACATCACGATGCCGAGCTGCTCGTTCAGAACAATATCGCCGCCGCTGTAATGCACCAGCCTTGCCTTTACATTCGCGCCGGAAAGCGCCGGGGCCGTATCAATATGGGAAATGAAGCCGAGCGCCGGGGCATTTTTTCCTGCCGTCGCCGGAATCGAGGCGTACACATAGCAATGCTCATCCGTGCGCACATCGCTCGCCCCGATTTCCTTTAATTCCTGCACCAGGCACTCCGCAAGACAGCACTGCTTCTTTGTGCTCGGCACCGCCTCTGCGTCGTCCTGCGACTGCGTATCAAACGAAATATATTCCAAAAAACGGTCCTTTACGCTCCGCATATCAAAAGTCCTCCATTTCCGAACAGTGCGCCCCATGCTGCGGGTTTGTCCGAAAGCCTGCGCACGGCAGACCGTTTTCTCGCCGTCCTGCATGCAGCAAATCGGTTTCCTGATGTCCTGCGCACGGCAAACTATTTTCCTGCCGTCTGGTGCGCGTCAAATCTGTTTTCCGGTTCCTCTGCTATTATAATTCTATCTGCAACCTTTGCGCAATAGATTTTAAGCAAAAACTCTCAAAAATTTTATTGAATTTTCCCGATTACGGGACATTATTCATAAATTCTGTAGTTTCCGGACAGTGCGAGGAAAGCAAAAACGTACAGACAATTGTCATAATACCTGCGGTCACCGGTGCGCAGCGGCTCATTCCAGAAACGCTCCACCCACTCGGCGGCAAGCGCCTTCTCCGGGTCATCGCTCGCGAGGGAAATCGGCCCGTCCACAGCAAGCGACGCCTGCGCTGTCGTCGCGAGAATACCGACCGGATGCAGCGCCGGCTCCTCCAGCTTCGTCCCGTCGATTTCATAGATGTGGTACGGATCCTCCCGGTTGGTCACGCCGAGGCAGTGCTGCAGGCGCTTTACGGCGGCGCGCTGCCCGATATCCTTTCCGCACCACTCGTAGTCAAGTCCGATATTGGCCGCGGTGCGGTAGGCGTCGCTGTAAAACCAGTCATGGCGATCCTTCGACCACGGAAGCGGGCGGCTCATCGGCGCGCCGTCAAACTCCGCGTACTCCGCATTCATGCCGGTCTGCGGATGGCATGCCGCCACAAGGTACTCGCGGCTCGCCCTGGCCGCCTCCGCCCAGAATGCGCGGTCCTCCTCGTCCGCCCACCTTGCAAAAAGCTCATAGAAATGCGGCAGATGGTAGGACGGATCGGTGAAATCGATGCCCGGCACAAACAGAATCTGTTTATTCTCCAGATTCCACATCGGGACGCCCTTCCGGCCGTTCTGCCCCTTGTGCAGACATGCCCGCAGAATCTCACGCGCCTGCTGCGAATAGCAGAAAATCCCCTCGCCGTCACCCCAGCGCTTCGACGCGAAAAAGAGCGCCATCGCAAAAAATTCCTCGCCGTCCGGTGCCGGGCCGTCCGCATTCTTCTCGCCGGTCACCTGGCACGACCACGCAAAATAGCCCTCGTTCCACCCGTCCTCCATCCACATATAGGTCTTCGCCCATTTCCACAGGCGGTCAAACTCTTCCTTCATATCCATCTGGACGCACATCATCATGCCGTAGGACATTCCCTCCGTGCGCGCATCGTGGTTGCCGGTGTCCTCCAAGTACGCCATGTCGTCCCCGCTCTCAAAATACACTCTGTCCTCCCCGTAGAAGAAGCTCTGCACAACCTCTTTAAGTCTCGCCTGCACTTCCTCCTCACTTTTTCCGATCTCCGCAAATACGTTGCGATACTGCATACAGTAATCCCCCTTTTTGTCAGTTCCGTCATTCCGGGCAGCCTGGATGTCCGTTTTCTCCGCATCCGCAAACGCCTCCCGCTTTATTGTAGCAGATTTCGCCAAAAAAGCTTCTTAGAATTTGCGGAGTTTTGTGCATTTTTTGCCGGGTTTTCCGGATATTTTTTCCGCAGGAAAGGGTTGGCTCTTCCTTCCGATCTGTGTTACAATATCCGCATACCAAAACGGCGCTTTGCCGCCGCGGACAAACCGGGAGGATCATATTATGGAATCTTTTGATATTTCAGCAGCCCTGCAAAATATGTCAAAAAACGCGCTCCGGCTGGAGATTGCCGGAGACAGCGGCTCCGTGGTCGGACGTTTCGGCGGCGCGCCGGATGTTCCGCCGGATTTCGTCTGGCCGGTCTTTCGGACAACCGCCTTTGACGATCCCGAGGTAAAACCAAGACCCTTAAGCTTTCTGGCACAGTTTGACTGCGCTGCCCTCGCCCTGATGGACACGGAGGGACTGCTGCCCGCGGAGGGCGTTCTGTCCTTCTTTTACGAGCTGGGCTCCGAGGCCTGGGGCTTTAACCCGGAGGACGCGGGCTGCGCCAGGGTGTTCTGGTTTCCGGACAGGTCCGCTCTGGCCCCGGCGGCCTTCCCGCAGGAGCTGGAGGAGGATTACCGTCTTCCTTCCTTTGAGATCCGCGCTCACAGCGAAACACAGTACCCGGATTTTGAGGATTTTTCCCTCGCCTTTCCTTCCGTTGCCCACCCCGCTCACTGGCAGCAGACCCGCGGCGGCTGGGACGGCTTCTGTGATGAATTCGAACAGGCCTACGAGGCACTTCAGAACAATAACACAGATTCCCGTCATCAGCTGCTCGGATGGCCCACCATCATACAGAATAATATGACCTGCGAATGTGAGCTGGTCCGGCGGGGACATTATCTGGGAGGCTCCTGGAAGGATGTGCCGAAGGCGGACGTCCGCGAGGCCGAACAAAATTCCCTGCAGGACTGGCAGCTGCTGTTCCAGCTGGATTCCGTCGAGCTCGATGATTTCTGCCTGGATTTCGGGGACTGCGGCAGTATCTATTTTTATATCCGCAGGGACGATCTTGCCGCCCGGAATTTTGAACAGACGTGGCTTATTCTGCAGTGCTATTAGTGCAGTCATCGGTTTTTGCAGCGCTATTAGTGCAGTGATCGGCCTCTGCAGCGCTGTCTGCAGAAGGCTTCTGTGCTGCCGTGTGAGTCTAAGGAAGTGCTGATTAAATCATCGCTTCCTCAGAGCCTCCGGCAGGATGCAAATCCTCTTTCAGAGGCTCACGGATTTGCCAGGGAATATGCCGCTTCGTGGCGCAAATCCGGCGCAGAAAACGCTTGAATCAGCGTTTCCCTAAACAAATCCGGAGGTTGTTAATGAAATTATGGAGGAACATTCCCTTCTCTCACAATATAAAAACTGCCGTCTCTGCCGCCGCCTGTGCGACACGGACCGCACGCGCATGCCCGGCCGCTGCGGTATGACCTCGCAGCTTTTCGCCGCGCGCGCCGCCCTGCATTTCTGGGAGGAACCCTGCATTTCCGGGCAATCCGGCTCCGGCGCGGTCTTTTTTTCCGGCTGTTCCCTCGGCTGTGTCTACTGCCAGAATCACGATATCGCCCTCGGGAGGACCGGAAAAGCGATCGATATCGGGCGACTTGCGGACATTTTCCTGGAGCTGATGGCAAAGGGCGCGGCCAATATCAACCTCGTCACGCCGACCCACTATGTTCCTTCCATTCTGGCCGCGCTTGACCGGGCCCGCGCGCAGGGACTGACGCTTCCCATCGTCTACAACACCGGAAATTACGAAACCCTTGACACGCTGAAGGCGCTCGAGGGCTATGTGGATATCTATCTTCCCGATTTTAAATACTGGTCCCCGGAGCTCGCCGGGCGCTATTCCGGCGCGCCGGATTACGCAGAGCACGCGGCAGAAAACCTTGCGGAAATGTTCCGGCAGGTGGGGACGCCGGTTTTCGCGCAGGATGTTCGGACGGCGGCCGGACAGGACTGCCCGGCACTGCCGGCGGGAAATTTTTGCAAATCGAGCCTGACGGAGATAGACTTCTGCGAGCCAGACCTGACAGAGACATATTCCAGCAAAGCGGGCCTGTCCGGATCCGCTTCCGACAAAGACCCGGACGAGAGCGAAGCCTGCCTTATGAAGCGCGGCATAATCGTCCGGCATTTGGCCCTCCCGGGTGCGCTCGAGGATTCCAAACGAATCATCGCATACTTATACAAAACCTACGGAAACTCCGTTTACCTTTCCATCATGAGCCAGTTTACCCCGCTTTCCGATCAACTGGCAGACTTTCCGGAGCTTGACCGCACCGTCACCGAGGCAGAATACGAAGCGCTTGTCGATTACGCCATTGAGCTCGGCGTTGAGAACGCTTTCATCCAGGAGGGTGAAGCCGCGGAGGAAAGCTTTATTCCGCCGTTCAACTGTGAGGGTGTATAATGAAAAAATGATGTTGTTTCAGTTGCAGGCGTTACATACACTTTGCCGCCTTGGAAGGACTCTTTTACTACAGAGAAGCCGAAAGCTGAACTGCAACACTCTTTTTTCATATTCTGTACTTTTTCTTGCATTTCGCCAAGACGTGTGCTATGCTGAATCAAAGCATATTTTCTTTTTTCAGATGCAGAGTCGCTCTGTATTCTAAACTTCAAATCGCGGCAGGCCATAAGCAAAGGGACATCAGGTCCGGCCTGTGTCTCCGGAAAATTCATGCTTTCAAATTCACTCAATTTAGGCAGGAGTTTTCCGAAGAATGTGAACTCCTGACAAACAAAACAAGGGAGGTTACATGGGGAAGGAAAAAGGGAAAATACTGCAATGGCATCCTGCTTTTTTCGCCGGGCTCCAGATCGAACTGGCGGAAGATGCGCAGTACCTGCATTTTGAAAACGAGCATCTGCTGAGTTCAAAGCCGATGCAGGTAGATGTGCTCATCATCAAAAAGGAGCCGGAGCGCCGAATCAAAAAGAACATCGGTCGAATCTTCCGCGGTCACAACATTCTGGAATACAAAAGCCCGGAGGATTCCCTCGGGATCGATGATTTTTACAAGGTATACGGGTACACCTGCTTTTACAAATCCGATACGAAAAGAGCGGACGAGATCCGGGCGGAGGAACTCAGCATATCTTTTGTATGCTGCCGTTACCCGCGGGAGCTGATCCGTCGTCTGAGGCAGGCGCAGCAGCGTGTGATCGTGCAGAGAGAGCCGGGAATTTATGATATCTCGGATGCGCTGTTCCCGATCCAGCTGATCGTCACAGGACATCTGACACCGGAGGAAAATCTCTGGCTAAGAAGCCTGACCAACGATCTGAAAAATGAAGAGGAGGCAAGGAAGCTGCTCCTTGCATACCAGGAGCATCAACCGGAAAAGCTGTATCGGGCAGTGATGGAC
>CAMWWR010000111.1 GCA_947178045.1 uncultured Clostridia bacterium | reverse complement strand
GGATTGTCCCGTTCTGCGCGGTCAGGATCGCACGCGTCAATGCCAGGCCGATGCGGCCGCTCTGCCCACCCGAATTTTTCCCCCGGTAAAAGCGCTCAAACAGATGCGGAAGATCCTCCTCGGCGATCCCCTCGCCGTTGTCCGCTATGACGAGCTCGGTAAATATGGCATTTTCCTCGCCGGTGACCGTGATAAGCCCGTCCTCTCCTGTATGCTCCATGCAGTTTTTCAGCACATTGCTCACCGCCTCCGCGCTCCATGCGGCATCCCCTGTAAAGCCGGCTGTCTCATCGATCCCCGCAAGCTCCAGCCTCTGCCCGCGCAGCTCCAGCGGAATCAGGAACGGCTCCGCCGCCTTTTCGACGAGCTCCCGAAGACAAACGTGCCCGCGCGCGAATTCGATCGTTCCCGCGTCGAGCCGGGAGAGCTTGAGCAGCGCCTCGATCAACCATTCCATCCGCCCGGTCAGCTGCCTGGCCTGCTGCAGCCTCTCGCGGCGGCTGTGCTCCGTTCCGTCTCCGGCGAGAAGCGTGGCGAGGTTCAGATCGAGCGCGGTGAGCGGCGTCCGTATCTGATGCGAAATGTCCGCGATGGAGTCCGCCAGATATTTCTTTTCCTTCTGCAGCTGCTCCGCCTGCTTTTTCAGCGTGTCCGTCACCTTCGCCAGCTCGTTGGCAAGAATCGCGTTCTCGCCCTCCTCATAATTATTGAACCGTACGCTGTAATCCCCGTGCAGCAGCCGGTCCAGATCCAGCGAAAGCCGTTTCAGCCTCCTCGTCCTCAGGGCGCGCAAAAGGGCCAGCGCACTCAGAAAAAGCGCCGACAGGCCGAGCACATACAGCGCCGTTTCCCACGAAAAAAGGAACAGTGCGGCCGCCGTTCCGGCTGCCACTATCGTTCCGAAAAGCAATAATTCCTTCTGCACATCACGATTTCTCATATTTGCACCTGCGCACATCGCGAGCCCGCTCGCGATACTGCTTCCATAAAAATGCCGGAAAAGCTTTGATGCGCACCTCAGGCCCGATAGCCGATCCCGCGCACCGTCCGGATCCGCTCGGGCTTTGCCGGGTCGTCCTCTATCTTTTCCCGCAGCCGCTTGATATAGACGGTCAGCGTATTGTCGTTCACAAATTCTCCTGCCATGTCCCACATCTCGGACAGCAGCTTGTCCCGCGTCAGGACGCGCCCCTTATTCTGGCAGAACAGCAAAAGAAGCCGGTATTCCAGCGCGGACAGGGTCAGCTCCTGCCCGTCTTTTACTACCGTGCCCTTGTCCGTGTCCACGCGTACCCCGTAAAAGTCAATGACGCTCTGGCCCCGCCCGGCGCGCCTTAATACGACCCGGATGCGCGAGACAAGCTCCCGCGGCCGGAACGGCTTGCGGATATAGTCCTCCGCTCCCATGTCCAACCCCGCCACCACACTGTATTCGTCCCCCGACGCAGTGAGAAAGATAACCGGCAGGCCGTATTCCTTCCGTATCTCGCTGCAGAGCGAAAATCCGTTTCCGTTGCCGAGAGAGATATCCAGCAGCGCGAGATCAAACCGCTCCCGCGAGAGCAGCTCCGACGCCTCGCGCTGCCCCTGCGCGCACGCAGTCTGAAAGCCCTCCTGCGTCAAAAACGCAGAAAGGCTCTCCGTTATCATCTTATCGTCCTCCACAATCAGGATCCGTTCCATCCGTCTGGCCCTCTCATATTTTCCGCAGATACTCGGCTGCGGAGATCGCGGCGTTCGCCCCGTCGGACACTGCGGTGACAACCTGGCGCAGCTGCTTTGTTCGGACATCCCCGGCGGCAAAGAACCCCTCGGCCGAGGTTCTCCCGGTCTCATCGGCCACGATATAGCCGGCTCCGTCAAGCTCTGCGATATCCTTTACGCATTCCGTCTCCGGCTGCATTCCGACGGCGATAAACACGCCGCTTACTTCGATCGTCCGCCCGTTGGCCAGCCGAATGCAGGACACCTTTTTCTCCCCGGCGATCTCCTCGATCACGGTCTCGGTGAGAATTTCCACGTTCGGCCTCTCCCGAAGCTTCTCGAGCGTCGCCGCCGCTCCACGGAATTCCCTTCTGCGGTGGATCAGAAAAACCTTCTCGCACAGCTCCGAGAGGTACAGCGCGTCGTCGAGCGCCGTGTTGCCCCCTCCGGCAACGGCGACCGTTTTCCCGCGGTAAAATGCCCCGTCGCACACGGCGCAGTAGGACACGCCGCGACCCGCGAGCTCCTCCTCGCCCCGGACGCCGAGATGGCGGTGCTTCGCGCCGGCCGCATAGATCACGGTCCGCGCCTCGATGCTTCCGCCGCCCGCAAGCGCCGCGCGCCAACCGTTCTCCGTCCGCTCAAAGCCGCAGATTTCGGCCTCCCGGAACGGGATTCCAAACGATTCGGCATGCCCGCGGAACACCTCGCCCATATCGTAGCCGCTCATTCCCGGCAGCCCGAGATAATTGTCCACCTGGCCGCTCTCCGCTACCTGTCCGGTGCCCATAAAAATTTTTTCCGCGATCTCCAGTGAGAGATTCGCCCGTTTTGCGTAAATTGCCGCAGACAGACCTGCCGGCCCGCTGCCCACGATCAATACGTCAAGCATTGTCCGCCTCCTTCGTTTTCCTTCCGTTTTTTCCCTGCTTCTCCCTGATTTTTCTTTGCTTCTTCCCGGCTTCTTTTTCGCTTCTCCCTGTTCTCTTTTCGCCGCTTCTCCCTGACTTTTCTCTGTCCTTCCTGCGTCTATTATTTCCCGGTTCGCCTAAATCATGTAATACCATGTGTCGTCCTGCACAAGCTCCATGCTGTGGAACTTCGCGCCGCCCGACTCATAGCGCAGCTCCTGATTTTTGATGCTGACGCGCGTGCCGGCCGGTATCGAGGTTGTGATAAAGGCGTTGCCGCCGATAACCGCCCCCGCCCCGATCACGGTCTCGCCGCCGAGGATCGATGCCCCGGAATAGATTGTCACATTATCCTCAATGGTCGGATGGCGCTTTTTGCTCTTCAGCTTCTGTCCGCCCTTCGTCGAGAGTGCGCCGAGCGTCACGCCCTGGTAAACCTTGACATGATCCCCGATAATCGTCGTCTCGCCGATAACAATGCCGGTGCCGTGGTCAATGAAAAAGTATTTTCCGATCGTCGCCCCCGGATGGATATCGATCCCGGTCGCCCCATGCGCGTACTCCGTCATAATGCGCGGTATGAGCGACACTCCGAGCAGGTGCAGCTCATGTGCCAGCCGGTTTACCATAATGGCGTACAAGCCCGGGTAGGAAAAGATGATCTCCTCGGTATTGTACGCCGCCGGATCTCCGTCGTAGGCTGCCTGGACATCCGTTCCGATCAGCTGCCGGACGGCCGGGATCCGCTCCAGAAACGCCACGCAGCGCTCCGCGGCCATCCTCTCCAGCTCCTCCCGGCTGCGCCCGGCATACTCCGCCATGCTCTCCAGCACGATCTCCACCTGACGGCTCAGGTTGAACAGCACATCCTCCAGCAGCATCGACAGATTGTTTTTTGCCGTGTAGACGCGGTATTTGTTATTTTTAAAATACCCCGGAAAAATAATCTGCTGAAGCTTGTGCACAATCTCGATGATGGCGCTCTTGTCGAGCCGGTTGACCGTATTCCCCTGGTCCGCCGGCGCGCTGCGTTCGTAATCGTCCAGAATATTGTCCACCAGCCGGTTGATCTCCCGTTCCATGCCCTCTGTCATAATGCCTCCATGGCCGCGTGAACGCAGCCGAATTTTTCTTAAAAGCATTCCTCTGCTCGATGATATTCTATGTCGTCCTGCGCGATTCGTGCACGGGCTGACGCCGTAAACCGCGCACGGGTGCACAGATTGACACCGTAAGCTGACAACCCGCGTGCGGGTAAATGCCCCGGCCTCTGCTGCGCTTCCCCTACGGCATAAGCAGCCCGACCTTTTTCTTTACCTTCGCAAGGGTCCGCTCGGAAATCGCCGCCGCCTTCTCGGCTCCCTTGCGGTACTGCTGCTCCAGATATGCCTTATCCTGCATCAGGCGTGCAAAATTTTCGCGGATCGGGCGCAGCTTCTCGGCCACCGCATCGCCGACCTCCGCCTTGAAATCGCCGTAGCCCCTTCCGGCAAAATCCTTCTCGATCTGCTCGAAGGAAAGACCGGTGATCACGGAATAGATTGTCATAAGATTGTTGATGCCGTCCTTGCCCTCGCGGAAGCATACCTCCGTCTCGCTGTCCGTCACCGCGCGGCGGAATTTGTTCACGATCACATTCGGCTCGTCGAGAATGGTGATAAACGCGTTCGGATTCGTATCGGATTTGGACATTTTCTTCGTCGGGTCCTGCAGCGACATAACGCGGGCGCCCGTCTTCGGAATGTACGCCTCCGGCATGCGGAACACATTGCCGTATATCCCGTTGAAGTGCTCCACGATGTCCCGCGTGAATTCCAGATGCTGCCGCTGATCCTCCCCGACCGGCACATAGTCCGGCTGGTACAGCAGAATGTCCGCCGCCATCAACGCCGGGTAGGTAAAGAGTCCTGCGTTGACATTGTCCGCATGCCGCGCCGACTTATCCTTGAACTGCGTCATGCGCGACAGCGCACCGAACGGGGAATAGCACGAGAGAATCCAGGACAGCTCGGCATGGCTGTGCACATGGCTCTGGATAAACACAAGGCTCTTTTCCGGATCGATCCCGCATGCCAGCAGAAGCGCGAACGCCTCCAGCGACTGTCTGCGCAGCGCAGCCGGCTCCTGCCGTACCGTCAGCGAATGCAGGTCGGCAACAAAATACGCACAGTGGTACTCCTCCTGCATCGTTCCCCAGTTGCGGATGGCTCCAATATAATTTCCGAGCGTAAATATGCCGGTCGGCTGAATTCCGCTCAGGATGACCTTCTTTCTTTCCTGCTTCTTCTCCTCTTCCATACCTTTATCCCCTTTCATATCTTTCTCTTCTTTCAATCCTTTCTCCTCTTTCATTCCTGGCTTACCCTTTACTCCACTATTTCCTTCCATATCTTTATTTTCTTCCACAACTCTATTTTTTCAGCCCTCCTTATTTCCTCCCATTCCCCTGTTTTCTTCCACTCTTTTATTGCCTTTCCATGAAAAATTCCTCTTTCCGGCTCTGTTCCCTGCTGGTTCAATCGAACAGAAAAACTCTTTTGCGGCAAAAGGAGGAAACCGAATTACTGCTATTGTAATTCGGTTTCCCCCTTTCGTCAAGTCCCTCACAGCCATTGCATCGCCCGTATTCCACCAAGTTTACATGATATCCCTTATAATCGATGTCCGTCACACACTTCTCAAGCCGGGTGTTTCGCCAATGTACTGGCATTATGTCCAGCGAGTATCGCGAAAAATACAATGTTAAACAGAAAAGGTTGGTGCCTCCTCCAAAGGAAACACCACCCTTCTTTCCTTTAATTACCGGTCCGTCAGCTTCTCCTTGCCAAAGGCAAGCCGGAAGTCAGCTACCGGGCACTCGTCCAACACACCGGGCACCGCCTTGTCGATAAATCTCATCACACTCTTCTCATCATGCCGATAAGGCTTCCACTCCGGCAGAGGATTTCCGTTGTAATCCTTTCCGTTCGGATCTCCGGTCTTTACGAAATTCGTCCAGTAGGAGCATACCTGCCTTGCCAGATCGTAATGCTTTCCCTCAAAAGGCCGCCAACTGTTCGCTAGGGAGTCGAACATGAACCACAGATCGGAACCGTGGAAAGAACCCGCATCATCACCCGGAAGATCATGGTCAAAAATATAGTAATATACTTTTTTCCCCATCCCTGACCGGAGCTCGCAGAATCCCCTGCTGCCACTTAAAAACATGTTGAATGCGTCCCCCTGCGAAAGCGCTGCTGCGTCCTCGTCAGACTGTACATTGGCTAGCTTTAGGAACTCCTCCTTCTTTTCCCCGTAAACCTCTGCCCTCTTCTCAAGCGCCGCTTTGGTAAGTCCTGTGCCCCCGAACATTCCCCTCGTCTCTTCCATGCAGACACCGACGATCATCGGCACATCCGGCAATCGGTCATTGTAATAAGAAGACACTACCTGCTCCGTGATAAACTTTCCGTCCACGCAAGTTCCAAAGGCAAGCCCGAACAATCCCCCTTTCGGGGACACACTGTCCAGACGCCTCATCAGCTCGGCCGCGTCCAGACTTCGGGCCTCTCTCAGACTCTGGATGCCGACCGAGGCAAAGAAATTCTCGCCGTGCTTCTCCGCATCCTCAAGGGTCATGGTTCTCCCGAAAGCAAACTCCTCATCTCCAAAGGCAAAAGTTATTGAGGACTGACAGATTGCCCCCGATATGATTCCCTTGTTGTAAGGGCTGCAGAGCTGGGCCTGCACACTTCCCGCACCGGCACTCTGCCCGCATATTACAATCCGTTCAGGATTGCCGCCAAAAGCCCCGATGTTCTCCTTTATCCAGTGGAGCGCAAGGGACTGATCCTGCATACCGAAATTGGATATCCCC
>CAMWWR010000110.1 GCA_947178045.1 uncultured Clostridia bacterium | reverse complement strand
TTTATTTTGGAAATGGAGCAACAAGGAGATTAAAAAGGGCAGCCGCCTGATTATACGGCCGGGCCAGGACGCGATTTTCCTGAATACCGGGCGTATCGAGGGAATATTTAAGGACGAGGGGGATTACGACATCGAGTCGCAGATCATCCCGTTCCTCTCGACGCTCAAGGGCTTCCGGTTCGGATTTAACACGAATCTCCGCGCCGAGGTGCTTTTCATCAACACGAAGGAGTTCACACTGAAATGGGGGACGGCCAATGCAATCAATATACCGGCGGAGGGACTGCCGGGCGGACTGCCGGTTCGCGCTCACGGCACGGTAAATTTCAAGGTGAACGATTATATCAGGCTGATCGACAAGATCGCCGGAATCAAGAACACCTATCTCGTGGAGGATGTCCGGCTGCGCATTACGGCCATGCTTGACCAGCTGCTCATGAAGTGGATCACAAAAGAGGGCAAGGATATGTTCAACCTGCAGGCGAACTCCTTTGATATCGCGCAGGGCATCCGCACGGATCTGGATATGGAGCTGTTTGACACAGGTCTGACGATCACCGGCTTTAATATCATGAGCATTACCTATCCGGAGGAGATTCAGCGCATGATCACGAAAAATGCTTCGCAGAGCATGATCGGCGATATGGACCGCTACCAGAGGGTGGCCATGGTGGACAGCATGACGAGCGGCGGCAATGCAGCGGGCAGCCCGGTCTCCGATATGGCTAAAATGGCGATGGGGATGAGTATGGCGAACCAGATGATGCAGAGCATGAATATGAGTCAGAGCGCGCCGGCCGGTCAGACGGTTCAGAACACGACGCCCGCGCAGAACGCGCCGGCGGGCGGAGAGGGCGTGCGGCCGAATTTCTGCCCGAACTGCGGCCAGAAGACGGGGGAAAGCAATTTCTGTCCGAACTGCGGCCAGAAGCTGGTATAGCGATTTAAGGAAACAGGGCTCTGCTACAGCAGAGCCCTGTCTTTGTTCAGCGTCTCGATGATCGTCTCTCGCACGGAGACGCCGAGATGCTTTTTTTCGTCCTTTGAGAGAGCGGCCGGATAGATCGGCCCGCCGTAGTGGATAATCACATGGGCCCGCTTTACCCATGGGATATGCTCCTCAAAAACGGCGGAGGTGTTCGAGATTGTGACCGGGATGATCGCACAGCCAGTCTTCTCGGCCATTTTAAAGCTGCCCTCCTTGAACGGAAGAAGCTCGGTCTCCTCGCCGCGGTTTCTTGTGCCCTCCGGCATGATGAACATCGAGTAGCCGTTCTTCATATATTCGATTCCCTGCATGATCGTCTTCAGCCCCTCCTTCATGTCCTTGCGGTCTAAAAAGAGACAGTTCAGATTTTTCATCCACCAGGAGAAGATCGGAATTTTCCGGATCTCCTTTTTGGCGACAAAGCCGGTCAGCGTCGGCAGGGTGATGTAGCCGACGGGAATATCCGCGAGGCTGCGGTGGTTGGCGACATAGAGCACCGCCTCATCCCTCGGAACATTTTCGCGGCCGAGCACGGTGATTCTTGTCCCCGCAAAAAAGAGAACAAACCGGAACGCGTTGCGCACAATGGCCTGGGAAGCTGCCGTTTTCGCATGGGCGTTAAATTTCCCGATGATCCAGAGAATGAAATACACCGGCAGAAACAGAATCAGAAAAAGCACGATGGCAAGCGCTACAAGTACAATACGCATGGAAAACCTCTCATTCTGCTGCGCTGCAGCAATGGAACAGGCGGACGATTTCCCTGCTCGCCTGCAATCGAGCAGGGAAATGCTTTTCTCCGCTGCTCGCCGCGCCGTTCGCATGTCGCTGCAAGCGACTGTATTCCTCAATGCGGGCGTGCGCATAAAAATGTGGCATACTTGGAAGTATACCACATTTTCATGAAATTTGATATAGTTTCTTACAAAATTCTTACATTATTTTGTGATGGTGATCCAGCGTCCATCGCGTTCCGGGTGCTTCGTATAGCCGTCATCCGTATACATGGAGTAGGTCAGGCCCTTTCCGGCCTCGCCGAGCACCTCAAAGGAGGAATAGTCGAGCTGCGCCGTGCATTCGCAGGACGGAGCGAGCGGCAGCAGATGTCCCGGACGGAGGAAGACCGGAACCTCCGCGAGACCGCAGGAGATATAGTGGTGTCCGGCAGACATCGGGGTCACCGTGTACTCCTCGGAGGAGGTGAACAGAAGGAACAGCATATCCTCCGGCAGATAGACATGGCGGCCGGTTGCGTTCTGCTGGCAGACCGGAGTCAGCATCAGGCCTTCGCCGAGCAGCAGCTGATCCTCAGTTTCACGCGCAACGGCGTCCTGCGGCCAGACGAAGGCGAGAGGAGTAAACAGCAGCTCATCGTTCAGCGCGGCCTTCATATATTCGCTGTACAGATACGGAATCAGGCGATAGCGCAGCCGCAGGATATTGCGGAAATCCTCCAGCCCCTCGAACTGGTAGCACTCCTGCTCGCGCGTGCCGAGCGCGGAATGATTGCGCATCAGCGGCGTGAAAATGCCAAAGGCGAGCCAGCGCAGCAGTAGATCGCGCGTCGTGTTGCTGCCGAAGCCGCCGAGGTCCGCGCCGCTGTACAGGAAGCCACACATACTGAGCGAAGGCATCATCTTGACATTGAGCAGCAGATGGCTCCACCAGGAATGGTTGTCGCCCGTCCATATACCGCCGTAGCGATGCATGCCGATGTAGGAGGAGCGGGAAAAGAGGAGCAGCCGCCTGTCCGGGCAGATTTCGTCAAAGCTCTCGGAGGCCGCGCGGGTCATATTGTAGCCGTACAGATTGTGTACCTTGTCGTGGCGGATCTTCTTCCCGTCCATGTTGTGGTAGAAGCGTTCGTAGTCCTCCTGGAGATTGCTGATACAGAATGCGTCGCACATTGCCCCGAACGCGTTCAGATCCGGATTTTCCTTCTGCTCCCGGAGCTCCTCCATACGGCGGAACGCCTCGGCAAGCCCCTCCTCGGAATAGAAGATGGCGGGTTCGTTCATATCGTTCCAGAAGCCCTCGATGCCTTGGTCAATCAGGCGTTTATAGTAGTTGCCGAACCACCTGCGCGCCTTTGTGTTCAGCATATCCGGAAAATGCGTTTTCCCCGGCCACACTCCGGCCACAAAGTCTGTGCCGTCCGCGCGCTTGCAGAAATAATTATTTTTCACGCCTTCCTCGTATACATCGTAGCCCGGCTCGATCTTTACGCCCGCGTCAATGATCGGGATGAAATGAAGCCCCTGCTCCTTCATCTCCGCCGACAGGGCGGACAGATCAGGAAAACGCTCCTGATCAACGGTAAAATCCTTATAATCTTCCATGTAGTCGATATCCATGCTGATGGAATCGAGCGGCAGATGGTTGCTGCGGTAGCCGGCGGCCACGCGGCGGATGTCATTCTCGTTCTTGTAGCCCCAGCGGCTCTGGATATAACCGAATGCCCAGAGCGGCGGAATGTAGCTGCGGCCGATAAGCCAGCGGAATTGGCGCACAATGTCGAGCGCGCCGTCCCCAGTGATCAGGTAGACATAGAGCTCCGTGCCGTCCGCGCGGACCGTCAGCGTATCCTGCCTTGTGTAGCCGATGTCAAAGCAGATATCCGACGGATAGTCGAAAAACAGACCGAAGCATTTCGCGCCGATGACCATGATAAAATTGTGAGCGCCGTACAGGGAGACCTTTTCCTCCGTATGGTTCGGGTCGTCATTGCAGTGGCTGATATAGAGGTGGCCGCGCTTGTTGATGCCGCGGTTTGCCTCGCCGAGGCCGTATACGGCATCACGGTCGTCAAGCGTGAGTGTCAGGGAAAAGCCCTTGTCGAGACTGACGCTTGCGAGAGTGAGCAGGCAGGCCTCATCGTTTACGATGTCCGGCGCAGACAGTATGCCGTCCGCGGAGCGTTCCACGGGGATGGAAGTAATATCCAGCACCGCGGCTTCGGTTTCGATCGGCGTGCCGAAACGGTATTTTTGAATCATAGAAACATCTCCATTCTGAGTGTATTATTGTGGTTCTGCTCCTCGGGACCGCGGCAGAACATTTGCTGCAGGGAAGCGAAGGCTGAACTGCGGCGTACATTTTGATTTTTGGAGCAAAGGGCTTGTAAAATGGACCACTCATGCTATAATGACATTATATTGCCCTATCTGAAAAATTACTTGCGCTATCCTGAGAAAAAATAACAGGATATTGACATTCGGGAGCGGTATGCGATAGGAGATGCCGAGGTGGGGAATCAAATACTTCAGCAGGAGGGACTGTGGAGCAGCGGGAGATGATGCGCCGCGGCAAAAGGCTGTCCGGCAGCACGGGCGTTGCAGGGAGGAGGGTGTGCATAGGGAATATGCAAAAGGAAGGCTATCGGGAGCTGACGGAGCATGGGACGGCGCTTCTGCCGGTTCAGGCCTACAGCTTTCACGAAAATTATGACCGCTTTTTTGTTTCTCATCACTGGCATGAGGAAATTGAGCTGCTTTATTTTGAAAAGGGAGATTTTCTGCTTGAGAGGAATATGGAGCAGGAGGAGGCCGGGGAGGGATCGCTTGTCTTTCTCAACCGGTCGGAGCTGCACCAGATTTCGGGGAGGACGGTTCCGAGCATCCACCACGCCATTGTCTTTGACCTTCAGATACTGAAATTTGAGCGGTACGATATGGCGCAGGCCTCGGTCCTGGCTCCGCTCTGGAACGGGGAGTGCCGCCTTCCGCGCAAAGTAGGCTCCGGGGAGGACGGCTATGAGGAACTGCTTGCGGCATACCGCGCGATTCTTGATGCCTGCGGGCAAAGGCGGCCCGGCTGGTATCTGGCCGTCAAGGCCGCGCTGCTGTTCATGCTCGCGGTGATGGAGGAAAAATCGCTGTTCCTGCGCAGCGGCAGGGGGGCGCTGGCCGAGAGCAGCTATCAGGTGCAGGATATCAAGCGTGTGCTGAAATATATCGAGGGGCATTACCGGGAGAAAGTAACGCTTGCCGAAATGGCCGGGGCGGCCGGGATGAACGAGCAGTATTTCTGCCGCTTTTTCCGGAAAATGACCGGGAAAACGCCGATTACCTATCTGAACGATTACCGCCTGGAGCATGCGGCGGAGGAGCTTCTGGCGCGCGACGCAAAAATCATGGAGATCTGCTATGAGAACGGCTTTGAGAATATCAGCTATTTTATCAAAAAATTCAAGGAGCACAAGGGAATGACGCCGAAGGAGTACCGGAGCAGAAAATAAGGAGAACACTGGTAAAAGCCTTTTCAGTACAGGTTCTGCGCCGCGCGGCGGCAAGGAAAAAATTGACCGGCGGGTGCATTTGTGGTATGATTTGGAGAAGAATCTGAAGGAAAAGTGTTTTTGGAAAAGGAGAAAGAGGATGAAGGACGATCTTAATCTGTATAATACATTGACGAAGCGCGTGGAACGCTTTGTGCCGAACGAGCCGGGCAAGGTGAAAATGTACACCTGCGGCCCGACGGTCTACCATTTTGCACATCTCGGAAATCTGCGCAGCTATATTATGGAGGATGTGCTGGAGAAATTTCTGCGCTATTCCGGCTATGAAGTGGAGCGCGTCATGAACATTACGGACGTCGGGCATCTCTCGAGCGACGCGGATACCGGGGAGGATAAGATGCTCAAGGGTGCGAAGCGCGAGCACAAGACCGTAATGGAAATCGCCCGGTTTTACACGGATGCGTTTTTTGCCGACTGCGAGAAGCTTCATATCAAAAGGCCGGACGTCGTGGAGCCTGCGACGAACTGCATCCCGGATTTCATCCGGATGATTGAGGTGCTGATGGAAAAGGGCTACGCGTACCAGGCGGGCGGCAATATTTATTTCGATACCTCGAAGCTGGAGGAGTATTATGTGCTGAGCAATCAGAACGCGGAGGAGCTTGCGGTCGGCGTGCGCGACAGCGTGGAGGAGGATGAGAACAAGAGAAACAAGACCGATTTCGTGCTCTGGTTTACCAAATCCAAATTCGATGACCAGGAGCTGAAATGGGAGAGCCCGTGGGGTGTGGGCTATCCGGGCTGGCATATCGAGTGCTCCGCCATCAGCATGAAGTATCTCGGCGACCGGCTTGACATCCACTGCGGCGGGATTGATAATGTGTTCCCGCACCACACGAACGAGATTGCGCAGAGCGAGTCCTATCTCGGGCATAAATGGTGCAATTACTGGTTCCATATTCTGCATCTGAACGATGCAGAGGGCAAGATGAGCAAGTCGAGGGGAGATTTCCTCATGGTTTCGCTGCTTGAGAGCAAGGGCTACGACCCTCTGGTCTACCGCATGTTCTGCCTGCAGTCTCATTATCGCAAGCCGCTCGTGTTCAGCTTTGACGCGCTCGACAATGTTGCGGCGGCCTACAGCAAGCTCGCAGCCCGAATTGCCGCTCTCCAGACCCAAGAAAAGGCGGGAAAACAGCTAAAACACGGGGACCCCAAAAAAAACACACAGTGCAAGAACGAGAATAAAACCGC
>CAMWWR010000109.1 GCA_947178045.1 uncultured Clostridia bacterium | reverse complement strand
GCTTTGCCGCACAGGCGCGGATGGACGCCACGGTAGCATCCCCACCCCAGATCACTCTGGCGTCCGCCATTTTGCTGAACTGCTCCGTCACTGCATTGTCAGCAGCGTACTGCACCATCGCGGTTCTTTCCCGAATTGCCGGATGATTCTCCAGCACCTCGCGTATAACACGGCAGATCAGCGCGACCTGCGGGAAATCTCTGGAGGGAATCCGCACAAGATTCGCGTTCCCGGCCAGAAAGGAGAACAGATAGGAAAATGCAAAATTGACCGGCACATTGGACGGTGCGATATGGAACACCAGCCCCCGGCCAAGGCGTTTCTGCTTCTGCTCCCGCTCCTCCCATTTTTTCCGGCGGTCCATCAAATTTGCCTTCCGACACCAGAAAGCAAAGGACATGATATCCGGATACCTTCTCGCCTCGGCGCTCCCCATCAGGGCGGCGGACAGCTCGGCCGCAAAGGCGCAGGCCTCCTCCGAGAACGGTGCGAGCGAACGATTTGACACAGCTTCACTTCCAACGCAGTATTTGATATTAATGCCGTTCATATGTGTCGCTGCACCCCCTTATCTCGGCTCCCCGGATTCTTCCGTGAATCCTAAAGTATTTTCCTTTGCGGCCGCACGGGCAGTCGTCCTCCCCGAGGATTTCTCCCTCGTCCTCGGTCAAAAGGACATGGCCCGGATAGCTGGTCGGAAGCAGGGAGACCAGCTCAATCAACCCCCGCTCCCCTGTTTCCGCCGCCGAAAAATCCGCCGGCCTGCGGATAACCACATCCGAATAATTGGAGCAGTGCATGTGTCCGTGCTCGCATTCCACAAAGACCGAGCCCAGCTGTTCCGCCATGCCGTAGTAGTTATATACCGCCACATTGCCCAGCACTTCGCGGACTGCCTCGTTGTACTTCAGGCTGTCCACCGCCTGCTCCTTCAGCTTTTTCCAGCCGCCGATATGGAACAGCCTGCCCTCTCCGATCTGCAGGCAGACGCCCGCTTCCCGTAGCGCACAGACAGCATACTGCCATATCATATAGGTGTAGCCGAACAGCAGGATGCTCTCCCCTTCATGCTTTTTCAGAAATTCTTGAACCGCCGGGATGTCAATCTCCATATTTTCATTCAGCGCGTAGGCCGTGTCCCGCCCGAAGGTGGAAAAACCCACGATTCCCGCGCCCCTCGCCGAAAACATGCTGCGGTCGCGCAGCGCGAGCCTTGTGTCCAGTATCAGCAGAGGCAGGCGCTTTTTTCCGATGTAGGAGGAAATGATCTCTGTCAGCACCCGGGTCTGGTTTTTTGTATTGGTCTTGTCCAGAAATATTTTCGAGACCCTCTGCCCCGAGGTGCCGGACGAGGTCATGATCTTGGCAACCTCCTCCCGCGGGACGCTGAGAAGCTCATATTCCTTAAACAGGCGCACCGGGAGCATCGGCTGTTCCTCAAGCTCATGATCAGCCTCCGCGTCGAAGCCCAGCGCATCCAGAATTCTTTGGTACTCCGGGCAGGCGGCATAATGCCGTCTTGTCAGTTCGCTCAGCGCCTTCCGGTACAGCGCCCGCTTTTCTGCTTTGTCCAGACTGTAGGGTGATGTCTGCAATAATTCTTCCAATATGTCTTCCATCGTTTTCCTCATTTCCCCGCCTGTTTATTTTCTCAGATAAATATCCTGCGGATTTGAAAAAACGCCTCCAAAATACGCGTACAGATTCATGACCGCCGTATTACTGCTGGAAATGTAGCCCGTTATATTCCGAAAACCCTTTTCCCGCCTTGCCCGGATTGCCGCCGCATACAGCGACATAGCCGCGCCGGACGCGCGGTAGCGCTCATCGACCGCCGCCAGATGAACGGCCGCACTTTTTTCCTCCGCGTTCTCCTTCAGGGCAAGAAAGCCTGCGAGCTTTTCTTTGCAGGTACATATATAAAATTCCGGTATCTCCGCTATCCATCCGTCGATGACCGCCGCGGCAATCTCGTCGTTATACTCCGCCTCCACATGAAATCGCCGATCCCTGCCGAAGCTTTTGACGGCAAGCTGCCGGATCTCGTCCCGGCGTCCCCTTTCCAATACCGGCTCCGTCCGGATCGCTTTTTCCAGATCAACGGAAAGCCTCTGAAGATTGACCGTCACGGTAAGCATCCGGTCGACGAACTGATAGCCCATCCGCTGCATCAAAAGCATGCTCCGAATATCCGGCGGCAGGCTGACACGGACATGGGTCGCCCTGGAGGTATCCCACTCCTCCGGCCCGTCAGCAGCAATATTCATCAATGAAACGATGCCGTACTGCTCTGTGCTAATTTCCATGTCATTCTCCTTCCTGCCTATTCTCCCGGCAGTTTCCCGGCTTCTGTCCGACCGCTTTTTTCTCTTCCGATTCTGGTGCTCCATCCGGTCAGGAATTGTGCTAGTCAATCTCCAGCGCCGAATACAGCACCTTGCCCGACTCGCTCCTCGGTATCTCATCAATATGCCGGATGACAAAGCCGCCCCGGCTGATCCCGGTCCGGTTTGTGAGAAATTCCGCAGCAGCCGTCTCCTTTTCCGGGTCCGTCAGGAATACAACCATGCGGTCGTCCCGCCCGGCGCACACATTTTCGATTCCCTCTTTTTTCAGCAGATTCTCCGTCTCGTCCAGATTCACACGGCTGCCGAACAGCTTTAAAAAGCGCTTCTTTCGCCCGACAATATAGTAAAACCCGTCCTCGTCCCGCTTCGCCATGTCGCCGGTGTGCAGCTCGCCGCGGTTTTCATCCGGCTTCGCCAGATCCAGGCGGCTTTCCGCATAGCCCGGTGTCACATTATCGCCGAAGTAGACGAGCTCCCCCACCTCGTCCGGTCCCAAAAGCTCGTTCCCGCTCCCGGCAATCAGCGAAAAGCGCCCGCCCGGAATCGCAATTCCGATGCTGCCCGCCTTCCGTTTCGCATCCTTCCATGGCAGCCAGGACATTCGGGCGGTCGCCTCCGTCTGCCCGTACATAACGATCAGCTGAATCCCCTTCTCCTCGCAGACGGCGTTGAATTCCTCTGCCAGCTCCTTCGAGAGCTTCCCGCCCGCCTGTGTAATGTAACGCAGGCTCGTCAGCTGCATCCGTCCGAAGCGGAGCTTTTTCAATATCTCGTAGGTGTACGGCACGCCGCCGAAGGTGGTTGCTCCCTGATTTCGAAACAGCGTCCAGAAGGATTTTTCCAGCAGGGTCGCGTCTGTCAGGATGATCCGTGCACCCGTGCACAGATGTGTATTCAGAATGGACAGGCCGTAGGTATAATTCATCGGAAGCGTTGTGATCGCCCGATCCTCCGGTTGAATATTCAGATATTCGATAATGGCATCGGTATTGCTCTGTATATTTTTCCGGGTCTGCCGCACCAGCTTCGGGCTTCCCGTGCTCCCGGAGGTGGTGAGCAGCAGAGCCAGATCGCCGCTTAGCGAATAATCCTCCTTAAGCCCGGTTTTCCGGAGCACATAGTGCTGGTCCCGGTATACCTCCTCCCCCGGAAACGCCCCGTTGTCCTCCGGCGCCCACAGGAAGGCCGGATGGTAGCGTTCCAGCAGGTTTTTCAGCAGCTCCGCGTCAATATCCGCACTGACCATGACCGGCACGATATCGTTTCTCAGGCAGGCCGCATAGCCGATCACCGACTCCTCCGCATTCCTGCAGGCCAGAAAGACCAGACATCTGCGCCCGATTTCCTGCGCCAGGCGATCCGCCCGCTCCGTCAGCTCGCGGTATGTAACGGGCTTCTCCTGCGCCGTAATGAGCGCCGTGCGTCCGCCGTATTTCTCCAGCCGTTTAAAAAAGAAAGCTTTGTTTTCCATCCGCTCTGCCGCCTCCTCTCTTTTGATCTGTTTGTCCGGAGCTGACCGGAATTACAGCTCCACCTCGTATTTTGCAAGCATCTGCTTTCCTACCTGATAAGAATTCAGATCAATAATATCGTCCGTATCAAACATGATGTCGAACGCCTCCTCCAGCGCGGCGATCAGCTGCATGTGCCCCACGCTGTCCCAGGCCGCAATGCCCTGATATTCCAGGTTTTCCAGCGCGTCCTCCCCGATGCCGAAGGTTGATGTAAATGCCTCGTTGTACTTTTCCATGTTTGTCATGATTTTTCTCTCCTCTTCTTTTCTTCTATTTTTATTGAAGCATTAAATAAATTACCTGTTTTTTATTTCTTTATCTGTTTACCTGCTGTTGCTGTCTTTCACAGCTTCACGATTCTCCACGCTACGGCGGCAGCGCCGTACAGGCGATAGCCGCTTCTGCGCAGCAGCCACAGGCTCTTTTTTTCGTTTGCATTCCAAGCGGCCGGACATTCCCGTTTCAGCCATTGCTCCGCCGTAATCAGCTCTCTCTTCGCCGCCCGGCAGACCGGCAGGCTCAGGGCGGTCTGCACTTGATTTGCCTGCATTTTGGCGATGCCCCTCGCCAGATAGGCAAGCCGCTTTTCCGAATCGCCCGCCTGCGCTCTCTCCCTGTAAAACCTTACGAGAGAACAAAGCACCCGATGATGCTGTCCGCGGTTTCTCTGCATACTTTTGACGGAAACACTCTGGTTTTCATCGCCCAAGCGATACCGGTATACCGGAAAATCCAAAAAACAGCAGGTCCGGAGCCACGGAACAGGAAACAGAATATACTGCATGTCCACATAAAAGCTGTGCTCGCTCATGCGAATCGAATGCTCCCGCAGAATCGAGGTCCGGAAGGTGCATTCGTGCATCCGCACAAAGAGGCGCTCCGACACAGCCTCAAAGTCAAGTACGCTCTCCCCTGGAAGCCCTTCAGCCCCCTCCGGCGGCCGAAGCTCTTCCCTGCTGCGGGCCTTTCGCCGCCAGGGAAACGTTCTGATTCTCTGGGCAATGATTCTGACTCTCTGGGCAATTTTATTCCCTTCCCCGGCTCTCCCAGCGGTTTTTCTCTCTGCGCGGCGCGGCTTTCCGCCGCCTGCCCGAACGCGGACAAACGGTGTCACGATCAGGTCGCTGTCAATCTGCTTCAGTTTTTGCAGCCAGGCCTCGTATGCCCTGGAATCAACGGTATCGTCGCTGTCCACAATTCGGAAATATTTCCCTCTTGCCGCTGCAATCCCCGCGTTGATGCCCGAGCCGTGCCCCCCGTTTTCCTTGTGAATGACCCTCACGATATCCGGATACCGCTCCGCGTAAGCATCCGCGATCCGCCCCGTCCGGTCGCCTGAACCGTCGTCGATTATCAGCAGCTCCGTCTCTTTGCGGAGCCCGCAGGAAAGCAGGCTGTCCAGGCACTTCCCGAGAAATGCTTCTGCGTTGTATGCCGGTATGGTTATTGTCAAAAGCCTGTCCATTCTTATCCCCGCCGTTTCTCACCTCAGCAGTCTCGTAAACACCACCATCCTCAGACGCTTTGGCAGCATTGCCACAATCCACTGAATCCAGAGTGTTATATAATAATCCCAGCTGCTGATATATCCGGTCTCCAATATTTTTCTGCGCCCCGCCCGATATTTTTGAAAATAGGCGTAACCGCCCCGCCGCTCAATCATCGCGTAGCCGGTGCGCACATAGACCAGGCAATCCCCTATATTCCTGCATTTTGCGCCCGACTGAATCATGCGCACCCACAAGAGGGCATCCTCCATCAACGGCGCATTCTGGTAATTTCCTGCTCTGAGGACGGCGCTTTTTTTGTACATGACGGTCACATGATTAAAGGCACTGCGCTGCTTCTGATATTTCACAATCCTCTCATGGGTCAGCGGAACGCGGCGGACGGATACAACATTTTCTGCGCTGCCCGCGAATTCGCTGATATAGCTCCCGCATATATCAAGCTCCGCGTCCTTTTCAAATTCCGCCAGCTGCTTTTCGAACCGGTCCCTCCTGGAAATGTCATCGGTATCCATCCTGGCGACCAGCTCCCAGCTGCAATGCCGGATTCCCTCTGCCAGTGCCGGGCCAAGCCCCTGATTCTGCGGGAGTCGGACAATTTTTATCATGTCGGGATACTTTGTCCGATAGTGCTCAATCACCGCCTCCAATTCCTCTGTGATCGGCCCGTCCCGGACGATCACGATCTCGGACGGAAGAACTGTCTGCCGAAACATGCTTTTCATGCACTGCACGAAATATTTGGCCTTTTCCTTTATGTACAGCGACATGAGCACGGAAAAACCGGCGCGCTTCAATTCCGCACCTCCCGGCTCCGGAGCCGCCCTCCTGGTCCGGTATATGCCGTGTCTCTTTTTGGGCGCAAAAAAGCACCCGGATACGAATACACCCTCCTCCTGTCTGGAAGAACGGCTGTACTCGTATCTGAGTGCTTTTTTAATTTTCCGGATATTTTATGGTACTCTAATAAGACAGCGTCAACTACCCTGTCTGTCTGTCTGTCGTTCTGTCTGTCGGGATGGCGGTCTGACGGACTGAATGCGTGTAGGTCTGTCGGTGTAGAATGAAGTGATAAGTAGAAAATAAATAAAGGACGGGGTAACGGGTGACAGATGGGTGT
>CAMWWR010000108.1 GCA_947178045.1 uncultured Clostridia bacterium | reverse complement strand
CCCCAATATCCTCCGGCAAAAGCCGCAGAGTTACATGGCTGCTTCGCTGCCCGTCCACGACCTCCTCCGCCTCTGTCAGAATCGCCGTCTGCCTTTCCTGCTCGCAGTACCGGGTATAAATGCGCTCCATACAGCTGCTGATTTTATCAGTATCGACAGGCTTCATCAGGTAATGCAGGGCTTCCACCTCATACCCTTCTAAAAGATAGTCAGTGATTCCCGTCACAAAAACAATCGCGATCCGTCTGTTCTCCTGCCGTATTTTTTTCGCAAGCTCCATCCCGTTTAAGCCCGGCATCTGGATATCAAGAAACAAAGCGTTCCATGCCTGGTTCTGCTCCCATTCAAATAAAAATGCCGCCGCATCGGGGAACTCCCGGATGCAAAAGGCAATGTTTTTCTCCTGCAGCCATGCCTTCAGAAAACGGATCAGCACAGCGGCATGTACCCTTTCGTCCTCCACGACGGCTATCTTCAATCCTTCTGTCATTTGCTGTCTGTCATCTCCTGTGGCCGCGGCACCTGCTCCGGCTCAATAGAAAACGCCGCGGATAACCCGCTGCAACTATTGTACCATTATAAGATTCTGCCATACTTTTGTCAATAACTCCGCTTCCCGCACCCAGCCAACACAGAAACGAATAAATTATGAGTACCTCTTCTTTTTGGGTATTATCAGGAAAAAAGGTGTAGAAAATATTTGCCGCAGCTTGAATAATTTTATGCTTGTATTATTCCGCGTTTTGGGGTAAAATTAAGAAAATAATTAAAGGAGGTACATTACGATGGCATATAAAATCAATGACGGCTGCGTGAGCTGCGGCGCATGCGCTGCGCAGTGCCCTGCAAATGCAATTTCTGAGGGTGAAAGCCATTATGAGATCGATCCGGACGCATGTCTCGAGTGCGGCGCATGTGCCGGTGTCTGTCCTACTGGTTCCATCGAGGAGCCGTAAGCAAGCTTTTACATAGGGAAACGCTGATCAAAGCGCTTCCCTGGCATGCGATTATTCAGCATACGAAACGGGGAGCCCTGACTGCGGGCTCCCCGTTTTAATGTGTATGCCTATGCAAAAGAATTATGACGCTGAAGCAGCCCGTGCCCGGTCAGATCCTCACCTTCCCATTTTTTCGGAAGAATTTGCTCTGTCTGCGCCCGCCGGAGCATTCCCTGGCAACCGCCGCCTGCTTCTGCCCCTGCTGATATTCGCGCAGCACTCTGTCCAGCTGCTTGAAATGCTCCTCCGCCAGCTGCTCCTTCCTCTTCATCTGATACTCGAATTCATGTGATACGGATTCGGTGATGCTGCCGGTCAGCTGCTTGTTGTTTTCCTGCATCGCTTCCATGATAATCTCATTCATTATACTGCGGAACCGCTGCATTTTATCCTCCTGCTGCAGCACGTCCCCGGAAGACGCACGCCCGACCAGCTCCGCCTTCTCCCCCGTCCGGGACGCTGCCCCCGCGGCTTCTTCTCCGGCAGCCTCTCTCACTGCAGTACCGCCGGGCTTCGCTTCGCCCGCCGCTCGCGCGGCCTCTGAGGCAGCTCCGTCCCCGGCAGAATGGAAGGCTCCTGCCCCGGCAGTTTCAACAGAACCGGCAGATTCCGGCCGCTCCTGCGCCGCGCTCTGCCCGTCGGGCCTGTCCGCGCCTTTCCCGCCCGGCAGCTCCCCTTCGCCGCATTCCTTCAGCTCCTGTTCCCGCTGCAGGCGCAGCTCCTCCTGGCTGACCGCCAGTTCGAGCCGGTCGCGCAGCTCCAGCAGTCTTCTCGGCTCCATCTTTTTTACTTTTCCGATCTCCGGGAGCAGGATTCGAATGGACTTGAGCTGAAAACCCTTTTCCTTGAGATATTTCACCCCGGTCATCATCTCGATATCTTCCTCGCGGTAGTACCTGTGACCCATCTCGTTCCTCGGGATATCGACCGCAAGCTCCTCCTCCCAGTAGCGGAGCACATGCGGCTCAACATCGATTCTTTTCGCAGCATCCGAAATCATATAACGCAGCACTTCCATGGACAACCTCCAAATAAATAATCATGGCGATAAATATGTAAAATTTTACCATTTGATATTTATTCTAGCACTGCCTGTCCATTTTTCAAGCGCCCGCATGCCTTTTGCGCGAGAAATGTTCGACACAAGCCCGCATATTGCAGCAGAATTCCATTTCCTCGCCGAATATTACTGCTTTCTTTCCAGATTTACAAACTTCATGCACTGATCCTGCCATGCCAGCTCGACGGTTCCAGTCGGACCGTTTCTCTGCTTTCCGATAATGATTTCGGTGATGCCCGCCCGTTCCGATTCTTTATTGTAATACTCGTCGCGGTAGATGAACATGACCACATCCGCATCCTGCTCGATCGCACCGGACTCGCGCAGATCCGAGAGCATCGGACGCTTGTCCGGACGCTGCTCCACCGCCCGGCTGAGCTGGGACAGCGCGATGACCGGGCAGTTGATCTCCCTCGCCAGCGCCTTGAGCGACCGCGATATTTCCGAAATCTCCTGCTGCCTCGACTCGATCCGCCCCGAGCCCGTCATCAGCTGCAGATAGTCGATAATCACAAGCCCCAGCCTGTGCTCCAGCTTAAATTTTCTGCATTTGGAGCGCAGCTCCATCACGGAAATTCCCGGCGTATCGTCGATGATCAGCCCCGACTCCCCGATGATGCGCGCGCTCTCCATCAGATTCGCCCAATCCGAATCGTTCAGCTCGCCGGTGCGGATCTGCTGCGAATTCACCCGGGAATTCATCGCCAGCATACGGTTTACCAGCTGATTTCTCGACATCTCAAGGCTGAAAATGGCCGTGGTGATCTTGTTTTTCACCGCGACGTGCTCGGCGATATTGAGCACGAACGCCGTTTTGCCCATGGAAGGGCGCGCCGCAATCAGAATCAGATCGGAGGGCTGCAGGCCCGCCGTCTTGTAATCCAGATCATAAAAGCCGGTCGCGATTCCCGTCACACTGCCCTTGTTGCGCGACGCCGCCTCGATATTATCCAGCGACTGGATGACAATGTCGCGGATGCTGACAAAATCGCTTGTTCCGCGCTTCTGCACAATGTCGAAGACCTTTTTTTCCGTCTCCTCCAGAATGTTGTCCAGCTTTTCCTTGTCGAGATAGCACTCGTTCGTGATGGATTCCGTCACCCGGATCAGGCTGCGCAGCACGGACTTTTCCCGCACAATGCCCGCGTAATAGCGGATATTTGCCGAGGTCGGCACCGCCTTCACTTGGTCGCTCAGGAACTCAATGCTGTAGAGCTCCTGCGGCACATCCTTCTCCTTCAGCTTGTCGCGCAGCGTCACCAGATCGACCGGCTTCCCCTCCGCGGACAGCTCCGTGATGGCCTCGAACAAAATGCCGTACTGCTTTCCGTAAAAATCCTCCGGAACAAGCAGCTCGGAGGCGGCCAGAACCGCCTCGCTGTCCATAATCATGGAACCGATAACGGACTGCTCCGCCTCCTGACTGTGCGGCAATACCTTCTTGATCAGCGCCTCATCCATGCAGGAGCCTCCTCCCCAAACCGCGCCCCGGACGGCATTTTACCGCTGCGAACGCCCTTTTGCCGCATTTTCATCCTACATTCCATCCACTTTTACCTTGAGCTGCGCTGTCACCTGCGGATGCAGCTTGACCGGAACGGTAAAGGTGCCGAGATTTTTCAGCGGCTCCGCCAGAACAAGCTTCTTTTTATCGATGTCCAGGTCGAGCTGCTCTTTGATCGCCTGTGCAATTTCCTTCGTTGAAACGGAGCCGAAGGTTCTTCCGCCCTCGCCCGTCTTGATTCTCAGGGTAATGCTCTTCTCGCCGATCGAGGCTGCCTGCGCCTGCGCCTCCTCCAGAAGCTCCTGCGCCCGTTTCGCCTCCGCCGCCTTCTGAAGCTTAAGATCGTTCAGATTCTTCGGCGTAGCCTCCAGACCGAGCTTTTTCGGCAGGATAAAATTCCTCGCATAGCCGTCGCTGACCTTCACAATGTCGCCCTTTTTTCCCTGTCCCTTCACATCCGCTGTCAAAATAACTTCCATCGTTTAAATTTCCCCTTTCTGTGTCATCTCTGTGATGATATCCTTCACTCGCTGCACCGCTTCCTCCACCGCGCAGTCGCGCATCTGCGTACCCGCCATATTTTTATGCCCGCCGCCGCCGCAGCGGTTCATAATCAGCTCGACATTCGCTTCATCCATCGCCCGGGCACTGACATAGATGACGCCGTCCTTCGGAGTAAAGACGAAAGAAGCCTTGACGTCCTCAATATCGAGCAGGTCGTTGGCCACCTGCGCGCCGATTTCCGTTACCGCCTCGTCCGCCGTATCGCAGTCATTCACAGCAAAGCCGTATATTCCCATAAAGATCTCGGCGGAATTGATAATTCTCGCCTTCTCATAGACGCTGCTCCTGTCCTGACGGAAGCACTTGCGCACGCGCGTCATGTCCGCCCCCTTGCGCTTCAGCCAGGCCGCCGCCTCAAAGGTGCGCACGCCGGTCTTGGTGATAAAGCTGTTTGTGTCGAGCAGAATGCCCGCATAGATCACGTCGGCATCCGACTCCCTGATCTGTATGATCTTCTCCGCCTGCTCCCTCTTCCCGGTCTCCTCCAGATGCTGCAGCATCTCCGTGATCAGCTCGCAGGTCGAAGACGCGTAGGATTCCGCGTAGGTGACCTTCGCGTTGATCGGATTTTTCTCGCGGTGATGGTCGATCACCACGATATTTCCTGCCTCCGGCAGTATATCCGGGCACTCGGTGCGGTTTTCCGCGTTGACGTCCACAACAATGACAAGCGTCCCCTTGTCCACGCGCCGGACCGCCTCCGCATTGTTGATGAACATGCCCTCCTCGTAGCTCTTTCCCTGCTTGTACTGCTCAAACAGCATGGCGACGGTCTTCATGGTCTCGTCGAGCACAATATTCACCCGGTTCGTAAAAAACCTGGCGATCCGGTACATACCGATCGTCGCGCCGAACGAATCCGCGTCGCCCTTTTTGTGTCCCATAATGAGGATACTTTCCGCTGCGCGGATCTGCTCGCAGATCGCCTCGGTCTTAACGCGCGAGCGCACCTTGCTGCTCTTCGCCACGGAATCGCTCTTGCCCCCGTAATAGCTGCAGCCCTCCGCGTCGTTGTTCTTCGCGGCGCTGTCGCCCCGCACGACGACCTGATCCCCGCCGCGCTCGAGCGCCCGGTTGATGGCGGATTTCGCCGCCTCAAACGCCGCCAGGAAGGAATAATTGTTCTCATCGCAGATTCCGATGCCGATGCTGATGGTGATATTGACCGTATTGCCGATATGCAGCGAGCGCACATCGTCCATAATCCGGAAATTGTCCCCCTTCATCGCGCTCAGATATTTATTCTGGAACAGAATCAGGAATTTGTCCTTCTCCGTTTTCTTCACAACGGCGTCGTTATTGCGCATATACTGATTGATCTTCCTCTCGACCAGAGCCGGGAGCAGCGATCCGTTCACCTCGTTAATGCCCTCGAGCGCCTCCTCGTAATTATCGATATAGATCATGCCGACCGCCATCCGGCGCTCCTCGCTCTCCCGGTAAAGCCTGCGGATCTCCGTCTCGTCGTAGAGATAGAGCGCGATCACCTCGCCCTTGCCGTCCTGGTCGCCCTCCTCCTGTTCCTCGAGCGGCACGTTTTTCAGCTGAAGCCGGAACTGCATTCCCCCGATATCATAGAAGAGCTCCGTCTCGTCGACGCATTCCTGCAGCTCCTGCCTGGTCACATTCGGGAAGAACTGCCCGATCTCATAGTAATGATTCAGATACATGCCGGTGATCTGCTGGAATTCGTCGTTGGCCCAGAGCACGGTTCCCTCCCGGTCAAGCATCGCGTACGGCACCTTCAAATCCAGCAGCATTTTGCGCTGCACCTGATTGAAGCGGAAGCCGAATTCCGTCAGCTGCTTGTTCAGCCGCCGGCTTTTGCGAAAATAAAGGCAGATCAGTATGACAATATACATCCCGGTATAGATCAGCGCGATGTACAGAACATTCGGCTGCGCGGCATACAGACAGATATCCATCGCCAACGTCAGCAGCAGCAGATACAGGGGCCATCTCATATATGCGTTGATAAACCGGATCAGTTTTGAATTTCGATTCATTCAATTACCCTCTCTCTGTTTCTTCGAGTAGTAGTATACCATAATTTTTCCTTTTGGAAAAGCCTTTCTTTTGCGGCTGTATTTTGCCCCGGAGGATGAAAAAATCCGAAATTTGAAAATAAGGAAAAATTCTAGTAGGAGTTTTGGACGGAATGCGCTATAATATCCGTAGCTCTGTATACGGCAGCGGAAAAATTCCGATTGCAGAACGTATGTCAGAAGAATGGAGAGGCTATGGATTTTAAAAATGACAATGGGGCTTTGGTAGCGCGCAGGAGCGGAGAGACGCTCCGGATCGAGGCCTGGGGGAAGGATTCCCTGCGCGTCCGCGCAACGATGTTTTCGAAATTTACGGGAAACGACTGGGCGCTGACAGAAGAGCCGGGGGC
>CAMWWR010000107.1 GCA_947178045.1 uncultured Clostridia bacterium | reverse complement strand
CCTTCCTGTCGCCCGCCTCGCTGCCGATCTCAGCGATCAGATCGATGGACTTTGACCCGATCGCTCCTCCGATATTCACATCGAAGGTAAACAGGCCCACGCCCTTGAGCAGCTCCTTCTGGAACGGCAGCGCAGTGGAAAACTCGTCGGCGTTAATCTCAATGCGGTCAGGATATACCGACAGCCCCGGCGATGACAAAGTCAGAAAGCCGCTGAGCATCAGCGCGCTGGCCGGAACCGCCTCAACGCGCAGCTCCCCGGAGTCGCCCTCGGCGAACAGATATTGGTTGTACAGAGTAATATTGCGCAGCGCCGGAACAGGAACATCCTTACCGGCAAAAACGGACGCCAGCCCCTCAACCGTATCCTTGTAATAGTGGACGTACTCCGGCCGATCGGTATTTAATACGGCGCTCTGCCCGTTCAGATCGCCGGTAAGCACCACGTCGCCTCTGAAATTCAGCCAGCCGTTCATCTGAACATACTGGGAAAGCGTCGTGCGATCCCCCTCGGTCAATTTAAAATACGAGGTGAAAATGTAATCCCCGAAAACAGTCTCTTTCTCGCTTCCCTGCACTGCAACCATCAGCCCGTCGGCAAGCACCGTCTTTCTGCCGTTGACCGAAACGCGCACGTCATACATCCCGCAGGCAATTCCGGCAGGGATCGTCACCGACAGCGTCGTCCCGTTTATATACTCGTACGCCAGGTGATCGTAATCAATATTTCCGCGGAGCTCAAAGGTAAACTCATCTTCCTCCGCAAAGCCCTCGCCTTTAAAATTGAGCCTGCGGCTGCGCTCCCCCTTGAAGATCAGCTTTTCCTCAAAGCCGTGCAGCGCCTTTCCCTCGAAAAACACAATGCTGCCGGCATTATTGTCTTCGCCCGCCTCGGTGCCGTCCAGCGTATACCAGAATTCATCGTATGTATAGCTCTCGCCGTCGATCGACACGCGAAGATTCCGGCTGTTCCGGAACGAATCCTCCGCCTGGAAGGTCAGCCGGTAGCTATTGAGGATCTGCGCCCGTATCCCGTCAAAGAAATTTTCAATCTGTACGGAATCGGACGCATAAACATACTTGCCCCCCGTGGAGCCGGCAAGCGCATTCAGATAATCTCCCGCCGCGCCGCTGCCCAGTCCGAGCGAATAGAGGGTTACTCCCTCCTGCTGATAAGCCTTCCCGATACTTTCCCGGATCTCGGCATAGCCGGCAGGGGAATTGTCCTCCCCGTCGGAAATCAGAATAACGCAGTTGATCTCGTCCGGCTTCGGCGTAAAATAGCCAAGAGCCTGCCGGACCGTTTGGTACATGTCCGTTCCGCCGCTCGCGCGCAGACTCTGCGCGGCGGCAACAAGCTCGCTGTTCGGCGTGCCGAATTCCCAGACGCCGACAATTCCACTGCTGAAGGCGACAAGCGCGACGCTCTCCACCGGATCCGTACTCTCAACAAACATCTGAACGGCATTTCTCAGATCAACGATCGGCTGTCCCTGCATACTGCCGGAAACATCCGCACAAATGAGAATATTCGCGCCGGTATAGGTAATCTTTTCAAGAGTAAAATCATGGATGCCGATCTCGCAGTCGGCGACCCGGAGAAGCTCCTTCAGCTCGTCGACCGATTTTGTCAGATCTCCGCTGATATTCAGGCTCGCCTTCACCGTGTCAAATTCCGAGACGTCCACTCCGACAATATTGATGGCCATACGCTTCTGGCTGATATAGGTGTTCATCTGCGCCGCAAAGTCCGCGCCGCTTCTGTTTTCGTCTGTGCTGCCGGTGTTGCCCGCGCTGTCGCTGCCTGCAATACTGCCGCCCACGATTCCGCTTCCGCTCCCGCCGCTGCCTGCACCTCCGCTTCCGCCCGCATTTTCGTCATTGTTCGCAGCATTCTGCACAGGCTCGCGCAGTGCATCCGCCATCTGCACCGTCATTGTGTTCGTAAGAATCCGGTCGGTATATACCGCCACATCCTTCAGGCGCTCCGGCGAATCCTTGTCGGCGATGATCCCGATAATCTCATACATGGGCGCCGTGTATTCGGCATCATCGCAATCGCCGACTGTGTTCAGCGATCTGTCCAGATATTCGATCGATCTGATCTCATTTCCCATATAGCTTTCCGTCTTTGCCAGCTGAAGATATACCTTTGACCGGTCATACGCAAAGTCACTCTCCGCATACCGGGCGAGAGTGTTTTCAATTCTGATGAGCGCAGGATTTTCGATAAAAGCTTTCAGCGAATTGATCTGCGCCCTCGCCGCCCTTCTCTCTTCCCGGGATTTGCCGGCGTACTGCTCGCTGTACACACGGTTCAGCGCGGCCGCGACCACCCGAACCTCTTCAAGATCACCGCCGCGCCATGCTTCCGAAAAACCGGATGGCCTGATGTAGCCGTTCATATAAAGCTCGGACACAATAAGAAGCTCATTGTAATCGGCGTACTCATCGACGCTTTTTGCAATCCCCTTAAAGTCCTCCGTCAGCAACTGAAGCTTCAGTCTTGACAGGCGGAGCGGCGCGATCGCAAGAAGCTCCGGCAGCTCTTCATAAGCGGCCGTAATGCGTCGCAAGGCCTTTTTTACCTCTTCGGAATCAACCGTACCGTTTTCCAGATACCCTGCGTATGCCGCCTCCGCATAGGCAGCGGATTTCGCCGCTCTGGAATAATGATTCGTCTCGTCGGAGCTGAATTGCTTTAAATAATCCGAAACCGCTTTCCAAACGATTCCGGCGGCAGCTTCCACCGCCGGATTATTTGACATGCTGCCATTTTCAATGGCAAGAACGGCCGCTTTTTCCTCCGTCTCCGGAGAAAGCTTATTGTACAGCGCCTTCGCCACCTGTATTTTCCCGCCAAGCAGAGCGATCCGCGCGGAGGCAAGCGTATCCTCCTCCGAATATTTCCCGTTGATTTTATCCGCCGTGATCGCTTCCTTTGCCGTGCGGAGCTCACCCTCTCCGATCAGAGCGTAAGCGAACCGCAGATTATCCGCTTCGGCGCTCTGCGCATTATCGTTGTCCGCAGCCTGCCGTACGCCCGCCGCGAGCCCCGCGGCAAGCACGGAAACACACAGAACGGCAAATGTGATGTTGCGCGCCCTGTGCCTTTTTGAAAATACGGACAGCAATATAAAAATCAATGCGGCTGGGGTAAAGCCTGCCGCGATCTGTATAAAAATATTCTCCATATTTGTCTCCCATATAAAAATGGTATAATGTCTGGCGACATTATACCATGTCCTCCGGACATGATCCCTCCGGCGGATGCGCACGATTCGCCAGAGAAAATGTCCGCCGCACCTCCGGTGCGGTCCCTTTGGTCGGACGCGAATCGGCGCGGGTATAATGTCTGGCGACATTATACCATATATCGACAAGGTTTGAAACACTGTTTTTGCTTTGAGAACGGAATTGACAATTCTGCCGCCCCGTGTTATTGTCATTATTACAGGAGGAATTTATTATGTCAAGAACAATTACTGTAAAGGGCACGGGCAAGGTATCGGCCAGACCGGATTATATCGTGCTCTCCATGACGCTGGAGACTCGGGACAAGGATTATGACAAGGCGATGGACACTGCCGCACAGCAGCTGCAGCAGTTGGACGATGCGCTCATCGCCGCAGACTTTGAGAAGAGCTCCATAAAAACGACCGGCTTCAACGTGCGCGCCGACTACAGCCATGAAAATGACGGCAGCGGGCGCTGGTCACAGATATTTAAGGGCTATGTCGTCAGCCATAGTCTGAAGCTGGAATTTGACCTCGATATGAAACGGCTGTCGGATGCTCTGAACGCCGCCTCCGGCTGCCTGTCCCATCCTCAGCTTTCGATCGCATTCACCGTGAAGGATCCGACGGCGATCAACGAGGAGCTGCTCCGCTCGGCTGCCGCCAATGCAAGGCGAAAGGCGGAAATCCTCTGCGAAGCATCCGGAGTGCAGCTCGGCTCTCTGACGGCAATCGATTATAACTGGAACGAGCTGAATGTCTTCTCTGCCACAAGATACAGCATGACCGAGGATTGCGAATGCGAAGCTGCCCCGATGGCCGCAAAGGCCATGGACATCACGCCGGACGATATCAACCTCAGCGATACCGCCGCCTTTGTATGGGAGATTATACAGGATAAATAGAAGGGATTCGGACTTTCCTTTCACTAATCAAGCAGGGGAAAAGCTTTTCCCCCTACTCGCGCACGCCGATGCGCCACTCCGGTGGCATATTTCATCTGCATCGGCGTGCGCATCAAAAAAGAGACTGCATTTCGTAGCAGTCTCTTTTTTGATGCGCATGAACGCGCGGAGAACACAGCAATAAGTTTTCAAATACACCTTAGCACAGATGCTCCGGGAAATTTTTCAACACAATGCTCGAGTACGGCCACAGGCGCATGGACAGCATGCCGTTTTCCGGATAGTACTCCGCCATATCCACGCCGAAGCCCTCGGTGTTCGTGTAGATCATGCGCACAAGCGCACGCCCCTGCTCCACTCCAAGCTCCCAGACCGGCACTTCGACATTGACCTCATAGTCGTTGTTGTTGACGAGAATGACAAACTGCTCCTCCTCGTTGAACCGACCGTAGCCGATCACGCCATGCGCGCCGTACACAAATTTCAGAGAGCCCGTGCGCAGCGCCCGGTACGCCTTATGGATCGCGATCAATTCCTTGTGAAGCCGGATCAGCTCCTTATCCTCGCGCCCCCACGGGTAGGTCCGGCGGTTGTCCGGGTCGGTCCAGCCGCAGACGCCCGCCTCGTCGCCGTAATAGATCGTAGGCGCGCCGATCCATGTCATCTGAATCACCACGGCCTCCCGCATAATTGCCGGGTTCAGATCGCGATTTGCAGCCTCCGGCCCGTTCGGCCCGATGCGCCCCACCCGGTGGTTCGTTCTCGTCAGGAACCGGGAGTGATCGTGATTTGACAGCTCATTCATTGCCACCATAAGCGACTGCGTATGAAAACGGGTCATGTAATGCCGCATCGCACCGAAAAACGCGTCCTGGTTGCAATACATATCCTGCCGGTACTCGTCGCTGTGCTTCTCCAGCCCGGTCAGAAACCATGTGACCGGCTCCATGAACGCGTCGTAATTCATCACGGAATCCCACTGATCGCCCTCCAGCCACGCCTTCGGATCCCCGTAATGCTCCGCGAGGATCAGCGCTTCCGGATTCGCGCTGCGCACGTTTTTGCGGAACTCGCGCCAGAACTTGTGGTTGTATTCCCCGGAATGTCCGAGATCGGCCGCCACGTCAAGCCGCCAGCCGTCCACATTGTACGGCGCAGAGACCCATTTTCTGGCGATCCGCATGATATAGTTGTACAGCTTCGGGGAATCCTCATAATTCAGCTTCGGCAGCGTATCATGCCCCCACCAGCCATCGTAAGTGCTGTTGTAGGGCCATTTTTCCGGCTCCTGCTGATAGAACCGGAAAAAGGAATGGTACGGGCTGTCCTGCGCAACGTACGCTCCCTTCTCATAGCCCTCCGCATCCTCATAAATCCCCTCGCGGTCAAGCCATTTATTGAACGAGCCGCAATGGTTGAATACGCCGTCCAGAATGATCCTCATCCCGCGCCTGTGGATCTCCTCAACCAAAGACGCAAAATACTGATTGCTCGCCTCCAGATTTTCCTTCTGCGTGACGCGGCTGATGTACCGGGACGCCCTTTTGTTGTTCTTCTCGCCCTCGGGCAGGCATTCTCCCTCGTCCCTGTGGATCACACCGAAATGCGGGTCGATATAATCATAATCCTGAATATCGTATTTGTGATTGGACGGCGACACGAAAACAGGATTCAGATAGATTACCTCCACGCCCAGATCCTGCAGGTAGTCGAGCTTTTTCCGGACGCCTGCGAGATCGCCGCCATAAAATTCCCGCACGCCCATGGAAGCCGGGTATTTATTCCAGTCCACCACGCGCGTCGTGCCCTCGCCGATATAGCAGTATTCCCGGTCGAGCACGTCGTTCGACGAATCGCCGTTGCAGAACCGGTCCACAAAAATCTGATAAAATACCGCGCCCTTCGCCCAGTCCGGCGTAGTATAGCCCGGCACAATGGAAAAATCGTATTCCGGGCGGTGTACCGTGTCCACTCCCGCCCGCGTATAATAATAGAGCTCATCCCCAAAGGTCAGCTCGAAATGATATTGAACCGTACTGTCCGCAAGATCGAGCGGAAACTCGTAGAAATCAAAGCGGCTGTCCGACCGCTCCAGCCCCATGTCATACTCCCTGTCGCCGGCACACAGCGCTACTCTTTTCAGCTTCTGGTGCGCCGTCCGTATTCTCAGCCTTACCGTCTCGTAAGGCATCGGCTCCGGCGGGATCCGGAAGGAAGCCGTGCCGTCGCTGAACACAGCAGCCCTGTCAAAGGGCCTGTTCTCCATAAACGATTCATATATTTTGCTTGTGCTATCCATCATCCTGTCACTCCTGCCGCAAAACTTTTTTCCCCGCAGGGGCTTTCTCCCGTAAGCTCCGGGTCACCTCAAAAGACATGTAT
>CAMWWR010000106.1 GCA_947178045.1 uncultured Clostridia bacterium | reverse complement strand
CGACAATACCGATGCCGTTCCGGCCGCCGATGGTATTCAGCTCCGCAATGATTTCGGATGCCTTCATTTCCTTGCCGTTCAATGCGACAGGCGCGCCCTCTTTAAAGGTGAGAGAGATCGTTTCGCCCTCGTCCGGAGCCTTTTCCGGGGAGACGCCGAGCACGAGAAGGTGGTCGTAGTTCGGAGCGTTTGCCGGGTCCTCCAGCTCCAGGCCCTCGTGGCTGATGTGCCAGAGATTGCGGTCGCGGCTGTAGCTGTGGCTTGCGTCAAACGGGAGATCGATGCCGTGCGCGCGGCAGTATTCAATCTCGTCCTCGCGGGATTTCATTTTCCAGGTGTCATTGCAGCGCCACGGAGCGATAATCTTCAGCTCCGGCGCGAGCGCCTTGATGCCGAGCTCGAAGCGAACCTGATCGTTGCCCTTGCCGGTAGCGCCATGGCAGATTGCGACAGCGTTTTCCTTGCGGGCGATCTCAACGAGCTTTTTTGCGATAACCGGGCGTGCCATCGAGGTGCCGAGCAGGTATTTGTTCTCGTAGACCGCGCCGGCCTTCACGCACGGGAGCACATACTCGTCCACAAATTCATCGGTGATATGCTCAATATAGAGCTTTGAAGCGCCGGAGAGCTTTGCGCGCTCCTCCAGACCGTCCAGCTCATTGCTCTGTCCCACGTCGATGCAGCAGCAGATCACCTCGTAATCATAGTTTTCCTTCAGCCACGGAATGATGGCGGTCGTGTCCAGCCCGCCGGAATAGGCGAGAATCACTTTTTCCTTCATAATTTGTATCCTCCTTATAAATATTAATTTTGATCCGCAATTTTGCTCTTATACCCGTGCGTATCTCGAGCCTGTTTGCGATTTCTTCTGCATTCCCTGAGCGACTTTTATAAATATACATCAAAATGTTTGAATATGCAAGAGGGAGAAAAGTAAAGAAATAGCGGCTCCGGTGCGCGGAACCTGGTATATCCCCCTGCGCAGCCTGCCGCTATTATAGCGAATTGAGGGAGGAAAAGCAAGCAAAGAAAATCTTCAAAAAAAATTTATATTTTTTCTGTTGTATTTTGCCGGCCAAAGTTATATCCTGTTGTCTGACCGGGGGAAATTATGACCAGGTCGCCGCTTTTCCGCTTTTGACGGGGAAGGAGCAAAAAACAGTGCGGAGGAAGGCGGAAAACAGTGAGAAAGAAGGAGGAACCGCCGCGAAGGCGGCAGAATGCAAAATTTATGAAACCCTTTTTGAAGAAGTACAAGCATGCCTGGACGCTGCTCTATGCAGTCGTGTATCTGGTATGGTGGACGCTGCTCAACTATCTGACCGTGGAACAGTTCGAACCGATACATATCGCGTTCGATGACAGGATACCGTTCTGCGAGTGGTTTATTATACCGTATTATCTGTGGTTCCCGTATATTCTGCTTACGATCGCGTATTTTTTCTTTTTTGCGGAGCGCAGGGAATATTATCAGCTTGCGGCTTTTTTGTTTATCGGGATGACGATCGCGCTGATCACCTACACGATCTGGCCGAACGGGGTCGATTTCCGTCCGGATCTCGACGCGCTCGGCCGGGACAATCTGCTGATCGAACTTACACGCTTTATTTATGCGAATGATCCGGGGACAAACTGCTGTCCGAGCATTCATTGCTTCAATTCGATCGGGGCCTGCATCGCTATCAACAGATGCCGCTCGCTCAGGGAGAAAAAGGCGCTCAGGATCGGCTCCTGTGTGCTCTCGGCGGCGATCTGCCTGTCCACGATGTTCGTCAAGCAGCATTCCGCAAAGGATGTGTTCTGGGCGTTCGGCCTGGCGGCGGTCATGTATGCGGCAGCTTACTTCATTCCGGACAGCCTCGCGGCTCAGCGGCGGGAAAAGGCCGCGTGATGAGGGCGGAAAGGGCGGTCCGGCGGCAGGTGCCGCGGCGTGTGGGACGGGAAAGCAGCGATGCCCGGCACGGCAAACATCGTCTTGCCAATTCTGCACATCTATGCTATGATAGGGCATGGCAAAAAACATCACCCAATTTTTGCGCAGGGGTCTGAAAACAGGCCCCTGCGCAAAAAATTATACGGGAGAACGGCAGGGCGCGGTCGCGGGAGCGTCCTTTTGCAGAAGAAAAATGTCCGCGGCATGGAGGAGATCGTGAAATATCAGCTTGTGTTGGCGTCAGCTTCGCCGAGGCGCAGGGAAATACTTTCTCAGGCGGGGCTGGAATACATTGTCAGACCCTCGGATTTTGACGAGCGGAGCATCGGTGCAGGGGCCGCGCCGGAGGAATATGTGAGAGCACTTTCGCGCGGAAAGGCGGCGGAGGTATACAGGAAAATGGCCGGGGAGCCGGGGGCGTCGGACGGTTCTGCCCCGTCGGTTCTTGTGCTTGGGGCGGACACGGTCGTGGCGCACCGGGGAAGACTGCTGAACAAGCCGCGGGACCGCGCGGATGCGGCGGAGATGCTCGGGCGGCTGCAGGGGGATTCCCACGAGGTATATACGGGAGTTGCGCTCTGCCGGCGCGGCGAGGACGGAAGGGAAGAGCTGCGCAGCCTGGCGGTGAAAACAGAGGTGTATTTTTATCCGATGACGCGGGAGGAGATCGAGCGCTATCTTGACTGCGGGGAATATGCGGACAAGGCCGGGGCATACGCCATTCAGGGAAGATTCGCAGCCTATATCCGGGAGATCCGGGGTGATTATTACAATGTGGTCGGATTGCCGATCTCGGCGGTCGTGCAGGAGCTGAAGGCGCTCGGCGCATGGCCCTTGTGACTGCCTGAACAGGCCGTGGGAAAAAGCGGAAAAAAGAGGTTGCATAATATTCAATTTTAATGTATAATTATAAAAACAAACATAATAGCAAAAGCAATGACAAAGGGAAAAGCGCCGGGAAAGCCGGCGGAGAAAGGAAGGGAAGAATATGGTGAAGGCAGGGATCATCGGCGCGACCGGCTATGCGGGGCAGGAGCTTGTGCGCCTTCTGCTGCAGCATCCGCAGGCGGAGATCGTCTGGTACGGCTCGAGAAGCTATATAGACAAAAAATATTATGAGGTATTCCGGAACATGTTCGAGCTCGTGGACGCGGCCTGTCTGGACGACAATATGGAGGCGCTGGCGGACCGGGCGGATGTGATTTTCACGGCGACGCCGCAGGGGCTGTGCGCCTCCCTCGTCAGCGAGGAGGTGCTCTCAAAGACAAAGATTATTGATCTGTCCGCGGATTTCCGGATCAAGGACGTGGCGACCTACGAAAAGTGGTACGGAATTTCGCATGCAAGCCCTCAGTTCATTGAGGAGGCGGTGTACGGGCTGTGCGAGATCAACCGGGAGCGCGTGAGGTCGGCCCGTCTGCTGGCAAATCCGGGCTGCTATCCGACCTGCTCGATTTTGTCGGTCTATCCGCTTGTGAAGGAGGGCGTGATCGATCCGGATACGATCATTATCGATGCGAAATCGGGAACCTCCGGCGCCGGGCGCTCGGCGAAGACGGCGAATCTGTTCTGTGAGGTCAACGAGAATATCAAGGCCTACGGCGTGGCAAGCCACAGGCACACGCCGGAGATCGAGGAGCAGCTGGGCTATGCGGCGGGGCGGCCGCTCTGCCTCAGCTTTACGCCGCACCTTGTGCCGATGAACCGGGGCATCCTGGTGACGGCCTATGCTTCCTTAAAAAAGGATATCGGGCCGGAGGAGATCCGCTCGATCTACGAGCGCTATTACGGGGACGAAAAATTCGTCCGTGTGCTGGAGGACGGCGTCTGCCCGGAGACGAGATGGGTGGAGGGCAGCAATTACGTCGATGTGAATTTCCGGCTGGACGAGAGGACAAAGCGCGTTGTCATGATGGGCGCGATGGATAATCTCGTCAAGGGCGCGGCCGGCCAGGCGGTGCAGAATATGAATCTGATGTTCGGGCTTGCGGAGAGCATGGGCCTTGAGCTTGTGCCGAGCTTCCCGTAAAAGGAGGCGGCGGTATGGAGATCAGGGTGATGACGATCGAGGACTATCCCCGGGTATACGAGCTGTGGATGAGCATCCGCGGCTTCGGGATACGCAGCATGGACGATTCCAGGGAGGGGATCGAAAAATTTTTGAAGAGAAACCCGACGACGAGCGTGGTTGCCGTGGAGGGGGACCGGATCATCGGGGCGATTTTGTGCGGGCACGACGGCAGGCGCGGCTGCTTCTACCATGTATGCGTGGCGGAGGACAGGCGGAAGCGGGGGATCGGCAAGCAGATGGCGGTCTTTGCGATGCAGGCGCTTAAGGCGGAGGATATCAACAAGGTATCGCTCATCGCGTTTCAGTCGAACGAGGTCGGAAACAAGTTCTGGCGCAGCGTCGGCTGGACCTTCCGCGACGACCTGAATTATTATGATTTTACGCTGAACGAGGCGAATATTACGAGATTCAACCAGTGAGCGGGCCTGCCATTGGGGAAAATAAAGAAAAACGGAAAGGCGGGATTTTTATGGCGGAACAGATCAGCGGCGGCGTCACGGCGGCGCAGGGCTTTCAGGCGGCGAGCACGGCGGCGGGAATTAAATACAGGGACAGGACGGATATGGCGATGGTGTACAGCACGGCTCCGTGCATATGCGCGGGTACATTTACCTCCAACGTCGTCAAGGCGGCCCCGGTTGTGTGGGACAGGAATGTTGTAAGAAATTCCGCGCATGCGCAGGCGGTTGTCATCAACGCGGGGATCGCAAATGCCTGCACCGGGCCGGAGGGAATGAAATACTGCGAGGAGACAGCGGAGGCCGCGGCCGCACAGCTTGGCATTTCGCCGGACGCGGTGCTGCTCGCCTCGACGGGCGTCATCGGCAAGCAGCTTCCGATCGACCGCATCAAGGCGGGAGTGGGGGCGATGGCTCCGAATCTGAGCGGCACGATCGAGGCCGGGACGGCGGCCTCCCGGGCGATCATGACGACGGACACGCAGAATAAGGAAATCGCAGTGACCTTCCAGGCTGGGGGCAAAACCGTGACGCTCGGAGGTATGAGCAAGGGCTCCGGAATGATCCATCCGAATATGTGCACGATGCTCTGCTTCCTGACGACGGATCTGGCCATCAGCAAAGAGCTTTTGCAGGAGGCGCTGAGCGAGGATGTCAGAGATACCTTCAATATGATCTCGGTCGACGGGGACACCTCGACGAACGACACGGTGCTGCTGCTGGCGAACGGGCTGGCGGGCAATGCGGAGATCACCGAAAAGGGGGAGGACTACGACGCGTTCGTAGAGGCGCTCCGCACGGTGAACGAATATCTTGCGAAGAGGATGGCGGCCGACGGCGAGGGGGCGACGAAGCTTCTTGCGGTGAAGGTCGTAAACGCGCAGGATAAGGCGCAGGCGGTGACCCTGTCGAAGGCGGTTGTCACCTCGAGCCTTGTGAAGACGGCGGTGTACGGAAACGACGCGAACTGGGGGAGAATCCTGTGCGCGATGGGCTATTCCGGGGAGCAGTTCGATCCGGACCGGGTGGATCTGTATATCGAGTCGGAGGCCGACGGCAGGCTGCAGCTTGTGGCGGACGGGGCCGGAACGGATTTTTCCGAGGAGCTGGCGACCAGGATCCTCTCCGCGAAGGAGGTTACCGCGATCGCAGATATAAAGGCGGGCGACGCCTGCGCGACGGCGTGGGGCTGCGATCTGACGTACGACTATGTGAAGATCAACGCGGACTACCGCTCTTAAGGAAACGCAACGCAGAAAAACGGCAGAAAGCAGGAGGCAGAAACGAAAAAATGGAAAACGGAATGGAGCAGACGATAGCAAAGGCGGCCACCTTGATCGAGGCGCTGCCGTACATACAGAAGTTCAACAATAAAAAGGTGGTGGTCAAGTATGGCGGCAGCGCCATGCTCGATCCGCAGCTGCAGATGAGCGTTATCAAGGATGTAGCGCTGCTGAAGCTGATCGGAATGCAGCCGATCGTCGTGCACGGCGGCGGCAAGGAGATCACAAAGTGGGTCGGGCTGCTCGGACATGAGGCGAGGTTTGTCGAGGGACTGAGAGTGACAGACGAGGTGACGATGGAGGTCGCCGAGATGGTGCTCGGCCGGGTGAATAAAAATCTGGTGCAGATGCTGGAGCAGCTCGGCGTCAAGGCGGCGGGAATCTGCGGCAAGGACGGCAGCACGCTGACGGTGGAGAAAAAGCTTGCGTCGGGACAGGATATCGGCTATGTCGGCAATGTGACTCAGGTGGACACGGGACTGATCGATACGCTGATCGAGAATGATTTTATTCCGGTCATTGCGCCGATCGGCCTCGGCGCGGAGGATTTCCACGCCTACAATATCAATGCGGACGATGCGGCGTGCGCGGTCGCGACGGCGGTCGGGGCGGAGAAGCTCGCGTTCCTGACCGATATCGAGGGAGTGTACCGCGACCCGGCGGACCGGAATACGCTGATCTCGGTGCTGACGCTTGAGGACGCCGACGCGCTGATTGCGGACGGGGTGATCGGCGGGGGAATGCTGCCGAAGCTGAAGAATTGTATCGATGCGGTGAAAAACGGCGTATCGCGCGTGCATATTCTGGACGGAAGGCTGGAGC
>CAMWWR010000105.1 GCA_947178045.1 uncultured Clostridia bacterium | reverse complement strand
GTCGTCGGCAGCGTCCGATGGTTATAAGAGACAGTTCCATCATAGGTTTTGTAAGCACCGCTGTGCAGCCGTGAATTGTCGGCCCGGGTCGAAAGGACGGTATTGTTTCTGCCGATCGGAAGGGAAAAGGCAAAGCGCCGCTCCCTGTCCTCGGTTCTTCGGGCAGAGGTTACGATATCAATCTCACCGTTTTCCAGCATAGTCAGCATTTCATTCCAGGAGTTGTCATAGCCTGCATACTGGAAATTCAGATGGGAATATTGGGAGATAAGGTCAAGAAATTCGATGCCGTAGCCGGTCAGCCTGCCCTCCTCGTCCTTCATGTGATAACCCTCGAAGTAGAAAATACCGGCTTTGACCGTCCGATTACTGGACTGCGCACCGTCGGCCGACACTGTTATCAGATTGGACAGGATGAAAATAAAGCATATCGTAAATGCGGCGATTCTTCTGCACGCCCTGCCTGCGGCCCGCATCGCTTCTTTCTTCCGAATACCCCCGATTTTTAAAAACGCCTTCCCTTTTTTTTGAATGTTCTGCACAGCTATATCTCCTTATCCATTCTGAACTTCTGTTCTTTGCTTCGGCTTTACGACTCTTGCCCACTTCACAAGAGAGTACGGAAACACCCTTCTTTGACATCCATTCAATATTTTCATACAGCAACTCTGTTTACGACACAGAAACCTCTGAAACTATCATAACAGAAAACGTCTGCATATTCAATAAAAATTGACTGCACAAAAAAAACGCAGCGTCCCGCGTCCAGCGTCCAGCTCGCACTCCGCTCCCATCGGCAGGGAGCCGGTCGGAAAACAGTGCCCCGCTCTCAGGCCGTACAGCACCGGTATTTTCATTCGGCAAAATTCATCCCGGAAATATGAACCGATATCATAAGAAGCGTCATAATTATTCTCCGCATTTGTAAAATCGCCGAACACAAGCCCTGCGATCTGTTCAAATACGCCGAGATGCCGCAGCTGCCAGAGCATTCGGTCCACATTCGCCACGCGCTCATTGATATCCTCAAGGAACAGGATCTTCCCTCGAAAATCCGGAATGTAAAGCGTTCCGAGCAGATCGCTGAGCACGGAGAGATTGCCCCCCATCAGCTCTCCGCGCGCAATGCCCGGCACGAGCGGATACGACGGAGTTTCCGGCGGATTTCTGAATTCCCATGTCTCGTCCATGGCGAGCAGCCCTTCAAAGCTCTCCCTCGTATAATCATCATAGTCGTCCACCATATTGGAGGAGACCATCGGCCCGTGGCAGGTGACAAAGCCGCACAGCCGGTTGAACGCCATAAGAAGGCCCGTGATGTCGCTGTAGCCGACAAACAGCTTCGGATTCCTGCGTATCATATCATAATCGAGCATCCCCATAATCCGGCATGCACCGTTGCCGCCGCGCACACAGAAAATCGCATCCACCTCCAGGTTGGCAAACATCGCGTTAATGTCCCCCGCGCGCACCTCATCCGGCCCCGCCAGATACCCGCGCCAGGTCATAAAACAGCTTTTCCCCGCCTTCACCCGGTAGCCGAGTCTCTCCAGGCATTCCACGCACCGCTCCATCCTCTCCGGCTGAACCGGGGAGGACGGGCAGATCAGCCCGATGCACCCGCCCTTTTTCAGCGGTCTCGGAAAACGCATTTTATTCAATCCATGCTCCGTCCTTTCCATACAAAAGTACCGGAAGATATGTTTTCTTTTCCGTTCTTCCGGTTCGGTTCTCCACCTCGATCGGTCGAAAGCCCTTTCCGCTCCGCAGCATGCTCACAAAATCCTGAATGGATCGGATCGGCTGCTCCGTTTCCACGCCCGAGGTTGGCTGGCCCCATGCTATATTATGCATGTCAGTGCCGCCCGTGACCGGAAGACCGTATTTTTTTGCATAATCCGCTGCCAGCGCATCCTGGTACGGCTCATTCCCGATATTGATCATCTCCGCCGCGTCCACGAAATACGGATTCAGCCGGATGGCGTCAAGATAATCCCGTTCCCGGTACGGATGCGCCTGCACGAGCGCGCCGCCCGCTTCATGAATTCTCCGGCAGTATTCCTGCCGCGTATCCCGCATAATCTCCGGGTGCGCTCTAAGCCATTCCTTATCGGGTCCGTAGGTCAGGTATTCGTCCCCGTGGATGTTGAACTCCCACCCGAAAAATACTGGAAAGCCGACCCGGTCCCCCTCCTCCTTCGCCAGCTCATAGCCATGGCAGAACGCATCCACCTTCCGCTCCCACGGCAGCCGGCGGTCTATTCCGCAGTTCCCGTTGAAAAAGTGGTCGGTGAAAATAATGCCGTCGTAGCCCTTATCCATATAAAATTTAATATAATCTGCCGCATGCGTCCGACCGCAGGCGCTGACCTCGCAGGTGTGCAGATGTGTCTCATAGCGATATCCCATCGTTCCAGCCTCCTTGCCTGAATCGCTTTCTCCGCAAAATTTTCATTCCCTCACTCGGGGCCGTTCCCCTCGGAAAGCTCCCGAAGACTTGCAATCAGCTCCAGATCGGATTCCTGCACCCGGATATTCGTCCTGACAGGCTCCTCGCCCGGCCGTGTCACCGTGACCTCGATCACCGTTCCTGCCTCGACGCCCCTGGCAAGCGTTTTCTTCAGAAAGGCCGAAAATTTCGGATGATTTTTCTCAAAACTCTTTTTGGCTCCCATCAGTCTAAGCATTGTCGTCGGATTCACTGTTCCTCCCATCTGCCGCCTTCCGCGGCTTCCCCTTTGATATACGCCGCCGTTTTTTCCATGATTCCGCCGAGAATCCGGATATTTTCCAGCGCATCCTCCGTCTCCATGGAATGATTCGCCCCTTCCGTGACAAAAAGTTTTATCCCGCAGGCGGCACAGCCCTCCTGCACCTCCCGCGTCGTCACCCAGGCATCCGCCGTCCCGTGAAAGGCGATCCCCTCCTGCAGCGGAAATAAAAACGTCTCCCTGACGGGCGTATAATAAATATTTCTCGTCCTCAGACCAAGGCGTTTTGCCGTTTCCGCCGACACTGCGGTCCCGATGCTCTTTGCAATGAACAGCAGCTCGTCGTATTTTTCCCATTCCACCCCGCGCAGCGATTCAGTCGCTCCGGCAAGCGCCGCCTCAAACGCCGCCCGCATTTTCTCCGCCGAGCCCCGGATCCCCGACGGAAGTTCTCCGTATTTCGCCTCGGCCAGCTCATAGCCAAGCCTTGCTGCAAGCTCCTTCGCGTAATACAGCAGCGGCTTGTCTATATGGTAGCCGACACCCGGAAACAATACTGCCAGCTTCATCCAATCCCTCCTGAATATAATATCGGCGATATTGTACCACAAGCCCCAGCCGGCTGTACAGTCCTTTTTCTTCTCAGCGCCCGGCAAAACCGCTTTTTCTTCCCTGCTCGTCTGCGCGCATAAAAAGGAGGGCGGGAAGCTGCCGCTGCTTCCTGCCCTTTTTTCCGTATACCATATATACTCACGGCAGATTTCATTTGCCGTGAGTATTGTGCCAGCCGCAGCCGCCAGCCGGCATATTTCCTTATGCGGCTGTGTACATCACATTATGCTGAGCAGTTAATCTTTTTGACCGCCCAGTATAACTGCTGCCCGCATCCCTTCGATTCGCTGCGCCCGGAAGGTTTTTGCCTCCTACCGGTATTCATCCACCTGATCGCCCAGCCCTGTTCTTCTTTTTCTGGGTGCACTTTCTTCTGTCTTTTGCTGCTTCTCCCTGTTTTTTTCCGACCGCATGCGGTTCAACTGCTGCTGAAGAGCCGCAATCCTTTTTTCCAGCTCCCGCTTCTTCTGTTTTTCCTCATCCGACGGCTTTGCCTTTTTCGCCAGCTCGCCCCATTGCCTCTGCAGCTCGCGCAGCTGCTTTTCTGCCGCCTGTATCGCGCTGTCCGCGCTGCCCGCCGCCGACTGTCCCGAATGAATTCCCGAAATATTCATGCGTCCTCTCCTCCTGCTTCTGTGATTCCTGTGCCTGCTGCTTCCAAGGCTCTCATTCCTCCCGACATTCTCTCTGTCCCTGCTGCTTCCGGGACCTTCGTTCCTCCCGGCATGCCTTCCGCCCCTGCTGCCTCCCGGGCTTTCGTTTCTCCTGGCATTCTCTCTGTCCCGGCTGCCTCCGGGACCTTCATTCCTCTTGGCATTCCTTTTGTCCCGGCTGCTTCCGGGCCTTCGCCGCCCCGATTGTCTGCCCCTTTTCTCGCCTCTTCTGTTTTCTCCTCCGAGCTGTCATTCTGCATCTGTGTCGGTTCGGAAAGCTTCAGACTCATTGCCCGGACGACCGCTCCGCCCTGCCTCACCGTCACAAGGAGTACCCGGGAGCCGTCCGGCCTGACGACAATTTCGGACTCCGTCCTGGATGTCTCCTTTGCGCCCGCCTTCCGGGTTTCATCGGGCTTCGGAAGTTCAGGTCTCCTTTTTTCTTCCTCCCTGCCCCACAGCCGCGCCTTCTCCTCCCGGCTCAGATCATTCGCCCCGGACTGCGCTCTTTTCCCGCGCGTCCCCGGATCATTTTTTCTGTACGCCTTCCGGCGATTCTCCGATTTCTTGTGCGTCTCCCAGAAAATACTGGAGGAACTGCAATCACGAATTTCCATTCTCCTCGCTCCTCTCATTTTTCATCAGAACGGTCAGCACAAATTTCCTGTCCTCTGCCGTCCATTCCACCGTGCCATGGTACTTTTCCGCCGTCGCTCTGATATTCATAAGGCCGATGCCGTGAAGCCCCGCGTCCGCCTTGCCGGAAGCCGGAAGATCGGACGAATTCCGGCGGACAAGCTGCCCGTCAAAGCTGTTTTCTGCCTCCAGCAGGAGCATTTTCCCCCGGACGACCGAGCGCAGCCGCAGAAATACCTCGGCCTCCGGCTCCTTCACCCGCAGTCTCTGGCACGCCTCCGCCGCATTGTCCAGCGCATTCCCCAGAATCACCCCGAGATCATACCCGGAAATCAGCAGATCTTTCGGAAAAAGCAGCTCGTCCGCGGAAATCAACAGCCCCGGAAGCATCCGGTCAAGCTCTCTCTGTTTTCCGTCCAGAAGAGCGTCCGCGGCAGCATTGCCCGTGCAAAACCGGAATTCCAGTGCGGCGAGACTTTTATTCCATTCCTCCGCATAGGCGGCAAGCTCCGACTTTCCCGCGAGCGCGAGCATGACAGTGACCGTGTTTTTCATATCGTGCCGCAGCCCGCGGATTCCGGAATAGACATGCTCCAGCTCCCCGATATGCGCCCGCATGGCATCGAGCTGCTTTTCCAGCACAGCCGCCGCATTCCGCTCCTTCTGCAGACGGAGAATATCCTGATAGCGCCGGACCGAGGACAGGAGCAGAAGCAGCACGAGCGCCAGAATGGCCGGCACGAGCAGCTTCGCCGCCGGAACCTGATCATAAAGAAACATGGGCAGCTCCCCTCTCTCCTGAAACATCAGCAGCCGCAAAAGCGCGCAGAATGCAAGCCCCATCAGGCCCGGAAGCATCAGAAGCATTGTTTCCCTGTCGTGCAGGCCAAGCTCCCCCTCCCGAAAGCTGCGGACGAGCCTTCTCAGGGAAAGGACCAGAATGGTCCAGAGCGCGGCGTACAGCGCAAGCTGAACTACGATCGCCGCATTCCGAACGATCCCCGTCACCTCTTCCTCGCCAAGTGTCTCAACCCTCTCTGCCGCCCACAGCAGAAACGTGTTCAGACCGTCCCCCGCCATCGCGACCACATGCACCAGATAAGCGCTGATCTCGCGGACTGCCAGGAACGACACAGCCATAAACGCGGCCATGGCGGAGGTCTGCCGGTACAGAAGGCGGGCCGTCAGAAACAGGAGCAGCGCCGCGGCTCCCGGTATCAGAAGCACCCTCACGCCCTCCCTCGACAGAAGGCTCCAAAATCCGTTCTCCGGCAGCAGAGACAAAAGACCGCCCTCCGGCAGCAGTGCCGACCCGCACAAAAGCTCCCAGCCGCCGTACAGCAGGGCGGCCGCAGCACCCCTCCAATTCATGCTGCGCGGATTCACGTTCCCGCCGCCCGTGCTCCTGCGTTCCCCGCCTCCGCCGTCTGTATCCCTGTGATCCGCGCCCCTGCTCCCTCGGTCCGCAAGACTCCCAAAAAAATATTTTACACAGCAGCCGGAGATCACGGCCGTAATCAGCTCCAGCCACCTGCCGATCCTCTCATACATCGCCGCAGCCCTCCCCACGCAAATACCTCAAATACGCCTTCACAAACGCGCCGTAGCGCTCCTTTGCCAGAAAGACGCGCTCCCCGCTGTCCAGCGTAATACTGTCGTTCGTATATTCCGCAACATGCTCCAGATTCACCAGATAGCCCCTGTGGCAGCGGTAAAAGCTTTCTCCGAGCTCCTTCTCCAGCCTGCTCATGGCGGCGTAGATCTCATAAATTTTTCCGTCCGCGTGGATCTCCACCCGCTTCGCGCAATTCTCCACATAGCGAATGGCATCCCTGCGCAGCGCAAAGCTCCTTCCTCCGGCCCGCACCACAAGCACCTCTTTCGCGCGCTTCTTTTTCTGCTGCACCCCGGCGAGCGCCCGCGCAAATACCCGTGAAAATTTTTCCTCCTCCACGGGCTTGAGCAGATAGTGGAATGCCGACACGTCGAATGCCTCAAAC
>CAMWWR010000104.1 GCA_947178045.1 uncultured Clostridia bacterium | reverse complement strand
CCGGTTCGGCGCTCCCTCCGGATTTTCTCCATCGCTTTCTCCCTGCTTTTCCGACCCTCTTCACTGAGCCGGAGCGTCCTTCCCTTCCAACCCGCTTGCTCCCGCTTCTTTCCCGGCATTTTCAGCGCCGGCATTTTCAGCACCGAATGCTTCTGCAGGCAGACTGCCGTTCTCCGTCCGGTTCTTCGGCTCATCCCTCTCCCCGACAATGCCCGCCCCTTCCAGCAGTCCTGCCGGAATCAGACTGATCGGTCCTTCCGTCCCAAACGGGCAGGCGAGCCGAAAAAATACGACGCTCCAAAGAAGATAGCTGTACCGCTTCGGAAACCGCCGAAGCAGCAGACGGACAAGCAGCACGACCAGAATCACATACCCCGACACAAGCCCCATTCTCAATATGGTTAAAAACACTTCCCTCATCCTGTCACCCCATTTCTACTCCCGCTTCCTGCATGCGTGCAGATCGCTTTCACGCCCGCCCGGCCTACGGTTCCTCGTACTCGTCGATCATCCTCCGAATCTCGTCCACCTGCTGCCTCGAGAGCTTTTTCTTCCGCATAAACGCCGCGATCATTCTTGGCAGCGAGCCGTCGTAGGTCTCTTTCACAAACTGCTCCCCCCTGCCCTGATCGTAGTCTGCCTGACCGATCAGCGAGCGGACGCAGGAATCCTGATTTTCAAACAGCCCCTGTCCGCACAGCTTTTTTAAAAATGTGTAGGTCGTTGACTTTTTCCAGCCGAATTTCTCCTCGCAGAGCTTCACCAGCTCACCCGATCCGATCGGCTCGTTTTCCCATATCAGATTCGCACACTTCCTCTCCGTCTCCGTCATGCAATACAATTCCATTTCATCCTCCCATCACCAAAGGTACTTTTTCAAATTTGATCCTCAGGCCCGATTTCTCAATTTGACTTTTCTAAGGAAGCGCTGAATAAATCCGCGTTTCCCCGAGCTCTATCCTTCCCCTGCCCGCGTATCTCGCAGTCAGCTGCCTGCAAAGCAACACAGGTCGGTGAATTATAGACCTTGTGCTTTTAGTCTATAACTCACCGACCTATTTGTCAATTACAATATTATTAAATCTCTGTTACCGTTTTGTTACATTACCCGCGCTTTTTCCCCATATAGAGAATTCCGAGCGCCGCAGGGCCGGAATGAGCCCCGATGCTCGGGCTGACCGTATTGATGATCACATCCTTTCCGGTCTTCTCCTTCAGCGCGGCCGCCACCATCTGAGCATCCTCCGGCGCATCCCCGTGCACGACACAGAGATCCCAGTCGTCCGAGAGATACTCCTCGCCCATGCCCTCCACCGCGCGCTCCACAATGGAATTCAGCGCCTTTTTCCGTCCGCGGACCTTGTCATGGCTGACAAGCTTTCCCTCGTCGTCCACAATGAGAATCGGCTTCACATTCAGCATGCTCCCGACAATCGCCGTCGTCTTCGACAGCCGTCCGCCTCTGTGCAGATGAAACAGATCGTCCACCACAAAATAAACGCAGAATTTCAGGCGGTTCTGCTCCACCCAGTCCGCGATCTCGTCCAGGCTTTTGCCCTCCCGCTTCATGCGCACCGCTTTCATGATTACCATGCCCTCGCCCAGCGATACATTCAGCGTTTCAACAACGCGGATCTTCATTCCCGGATGCTCCTCGCAGATCTCCTCCGCGCCGCACACGACATTACTGTGTCCTCCGCTCAGAGCCGAGGAGAAGCTGAGATGCAGAACGTCAAGTCCCTGATCCGCGTATTTCTGGAACGTATCACGGATGACCGCCGGATTGCTCGCCATCGTCGTTGGCATTTTCCCCGCGCGCATCAGATCATAGAATTCCTTCGGCGTCAGGTTTTTCTCATCCCCGTAGGTCACACCTTCAATATCGTAATAATGCGGAATGATGCCGATATTGTTTTCCCGGACATACTCCGGCAGCAGATCGCAGTTCGAATCTGCCGTAATCACAAAGTCCCTCATTGCTTCACAACCCCTTTCCAAATTGAAGGCCCGGCGTCAATACGCCACAACGATCCCGCCGTCGTTCGCGTACATACTGCTGACACCTGCCGCTTCCACGATCACCGAATCCCGGAACGGTACTCTTCCCATCACCATATCCCGCACAAACTCTGCGCGCTCCCTGCAGTTGCAGTGCGTGATCGCAAATATGCGGTTCTTTGCGTCGATGACGTCCTCCTCGATATATTTCACCATCTTCATAAGGGCCTTCGTCATACCGCGGGCCTGATCGAGCTTTTCGATCACTCCCTCGACGCCGCACATCACCGGCTTGATATTCAGTACGCTGCACAGTGCTGCGGTAATATTGCTCAGTCTTCCGTTCTTTTTGAGATTGTCGAGATTTTCCAGGACAAATTTTGTCTTCATGACGTCGCGGAACTTCATGGCCCGCTCGACGGTCTCCTCGAAGCTTGCGCCGGCTTCCTTCTCCTGAAGGAGGCGCATGGCAATAAGGGTCTGTCCGGCCGCCGCGGACTGGGAATCGATCACCGCGATCTTTTTGTTCGGATGCTTCTCTAGATAAAGCATTTTTGCAAGCTCCGCCGAATTGTATGAACCGCTCAGATGTGAGGAAAGCGTGACGACAAACACCTCATCCGCCCCCTCGAACGCGTCCATATACGCCTCCGGGGAAGGACAGGACGACTTCGGGCATTCACTGCACTCCTTCATCAGCTTCAGAAAACTGCCCTGGCAGAAGCTCTCGTCGTCGACAACTGTCTCCTTTCCCACCTGCAGCAGCAATGGCACGACGCTGACATGCTCGTTCTTATTCATGCTCTCCGGCAAGGCGGTACAGCTGTCCCCTACGATCTTGTATGACATATTTCCTCCAATCCCACGCGCTTACCGGATTTTTCATGCCGCCCCGCACCGTTTTCTTAAGGAAACGCTTCCATTAACGTTTCCATAAATTTGCCCCGTCATATTCCGGTTTCGTTATGTGGTAATCTTTCTCCACTCATGTGGTTTTTAATACTACATAACATCCTACCATATTTTCACTCATTTGAAAAGGAGTAAATAGAAAACAATCATAAAAACTTTATAAAAAGCTCCGGGGAAGCGCTGACAAAATCACCGCTTCTCCGGAGCCTCCGGCGGGATGCAACTCCTCTTGCAATCCTTCTTGTTTTCCTAACGAAGATCCTCCATCGCGCAGCCGTCCATATCCGTAAACTCCTGATTCTCGCCGACCATGCCCCAGATAAAGGTGTAGGCCTGCGTGCCCGAGCCTGCATGGATGGACCAGCTCGGCGAAATGACCGCCTGCTCATTGCGCATGATAATATGCCTCGTCTCGTTCGGCTCGCCCATATAGTGGAATACAAGCGCATCCTTCGGCATGTCAAAATACAGATATACCTCCATGCGGCGGTCGTGTGTATGGCAAGGCATCGTATTCCAGACCGAGCCCGGCATAAGCTTCGTCATCCCCATCACGAGCTGGCAGCTCTCCACCTGTCCCGGCAGAATATATTTGCAGAGCACGCGGTGGTTCGACTCCTCAAGGCTGCCGAGCTCCACCTTATTCTCCGGCTTCACGATGACAACGCCGTCCTCCGCCTCGCCCTCCTGGCGGATCAGAACCGTCGGATATGTCTTGTGCGCCGGGGCGCTGTTGATGTAAAATTTCGCAGGCTGTGCCGCATCCGCGCTTACAAAGGAGATATCCTTCGCGCCCATGCCGATGTACATGCCCTCCTTATAGTTTACCCGGTATTCCCTTCCGTCGATCCGGATAATCCCGTCGCCGCCGATATTGATGACGCCCATCTCACGGCGCTGCAGGAAATATTCCGCCCTCAGCTCATCTCCCGCCGTAAGCACAAGCTCACCCTTTACCGGCACCGCAGAGCCCGTGATGATGCGGTCGATATGGCTGTACACCAGCTTGATCTCATCCGGCGCAAACAGATCGTCAATCAAAAACTCCTCGCGGAGCCTGTCCGTCGTATAATGCTTTACATCCCTCGGGGATGCTGCCGTCCTCAATTCCATGATAATTCTCCGTTTCTGCCGCTTTGCCGCGGCGCATTATAATATCATAATTCTCCGCGCTTGCAAAATATCCGTTGGCTTCTCCCTGGCCCGGAATCACACCCCTGACTGCGCTTGTTTCCAATCGAGCAGGCGTGTGCGTAATAGCGCAGAGCAAATCCGGCGCTGGAAACGTTTTCATCAGCGCTTTCCTGACAGTCATTGTATCCGCCCGGAAGAATCGAGAATGTATTCCCACACGGGTTCATTCTCGATTCTTCCATGTGAAAGGGGGCACCTCCTGAACCTATGGCAAGTCTTCCGCCCCTTTCGCATTCTAGCGCTGCACTCTTCCCGAGCCGTCACCGCCCGCAAGGTTGTCCACATCCGCGCGGGATACAAGATTGAAATCTCCCGGGATCGTGTGCTTTAACGCGGACGCCGCCACGCCGAACTCGAGCGCCTCCTTGAAATCCTTGCCGTCGAGCATTCCGCAGATCACGCCCGCCGCAAAGGAATCGCCGCCGCCGACGCGGTCCACGATCGGCGTGATGTGATATTCGCGCGAATGGTAGAATTCCTGCGTATCACGCTTGTAGATGCATGCCGACCAGCCGTTGTCGGACGCCGAATGGCTGACGCGCAGCGAGCTGATCACATATTCGAAATTGAATTTCTCCACCATCTGCTTAAAAATATCCTGATAGCCGGAAAGCTCAAGGTCACCGCTCGTCACGTCGGTATTTCCCGGCTTAAAGCCGAGCACCTTCTCCGCGTCCTCCTCGTTTCCGATGCAGACATCCACATACTGCATCAGGTTCGTCATGATCCTCTGCGCCTTCTCGGAGCTCCAGAGCTTCTTGCGGAAATTCAGATCGCAGGAAACCTTTACGCCCGCCTTCTTCGCCGCTTTCAGCGCAATCTCCGTCAGCTCTGCCGCCGCATCCGAAACCGCCGGCGTAATGCCCGTGAAATGAAACCAGTCCACACCCTTAAAAATTTCGTCAAAATCAAAATCCTCCGCCGTCGCCGTGGAAATCGACGAATGCGCGCGGTCATATACAACGTTTGACGCTCTCATGGCCGAGCCTGTCTCCAGAAAATAGATTCCGAGCCGCTCTCCGCCGACCGCGATGTGCTTCGTCCCGACATTCATTTTGCGGAGCGCCGCCACCGCGCACTCGCCGATCGGATTCTTCGGCACCCTGGTCACAAACTCTGCGTCATGTCCGTAATTTGCAAGCGAAACCGCAACATTTGCCTCGCCCCCGCCATAGCAGACATCAAACTCGTCCGCCTGAATAAATTTCTCGTTGCCCGGTGTGGACAGACGGAGCATAATTTCTCCCATCGTAACTACCTTTGCCATTTCCCTGTCTCCTTTTTTGAATATTATGAGCCCCCTCCGGCTTTTCTCCTGAGTATACATTTGTATACCACGGGCCGGCCCGTGATACCTCTTCCATAATTTTACCGTTTTGTGCCGCCGTTGTCAATTATGCGAAAGCATTTCCTTAACCTGCTCCAAACACTCATACTGCCACCCGGCCTTCGTCTTCTTTGCAGCGAAGCCGGGGCGGTGTCACCCGATCAGCACCCGCTTTCCCTCGAACGCGAACCCGTATTTCCGGATGCGCTCTGTCGGGATTCCCTTCGCGATCAGTGCGGCGGCGTACTGCTTTTCCTCGATCTGCAAAAGGGCGGTCTTCACCGTTTCCTCCAGGTCCCTTTCCCGATTTGGGCGGTGTACCTTGAATTCGAGAATGATCGCATCTGCGGCAGCATCCTCCCCGCTTCTTCGAATCGGCTCCAGCATTACATCATAGCGCCCGAAGCCGCTCTCCCGGTTCGAGGTAATCACATACCGGTCGGACAGCTCCACCATCAGCCCGAGCACAAAGCCATGGTAAAAGCGCTCCGGCTCCGCTGTCCCGGACGCTCCGTATCCGGTGTCAAAGCTGCTGAAGGTCGCAAGCGCGACACGGTTCATATATTCGTTCATCGCGTCGAGATCACCGGACAGCAGGGCTTTGATGAAATCATTGTACGCCGGGGAATAATGCTTGAACCAGTCCCGGATCAGATTCTCAAACATCAGCCTTACTTCCTTGTTCGTGAGCCGTAAGACATATTCCTCCCGCCCGGTGTCCGGATCCATCGTATGCGCCTCCGCCTTCAGATAGCCGCTCGCAAGCAGCAGACTCCAGATCGCGTACTCATTGCTGCCAAGCTGGCTGAAAACAATCTGCTCGTCGATCTGTGTGCGGAGCGTGCCGCCGTTCAGCAGATCCTCCATAATGAGCTTTACCTCCCGGCTCCCCTCGCGGATCAGCCTGCTGACCAGGCCGTTGCTGCTGGTATTCGCCCAGTAGAGGGAAAGTTTTTTCGTCTTGAGGAAGTTGATGATTGACCATGGATTATAAATATCCGTCCGGTTGCCGAAGGTGAAGCCGTCGTACCAGTCCCGGACAACCGCCTCCCGGTCGGACAGCCCGAACTCCCGCAGGGCATCGGACACCTCCTCCTGCGTAAAGCCGAAGGAATCCGCATATTGATTTGAGGTCGTCGTTACCACCGCCAGGTGGTTCAGGTCGGAAAAGATGGACTCCTTGCTGATCCGGGTGATGCCGGTCATAATCGCCCGGTCCAGAAACGGATTGGTTTTAAAGGTGGAGTTGAACAGGTTTCTCATAAAGGACACAATCTCATTC
>CAMWWR010000103.1 GCA_947178045.1 uncultured Clostridia bacterium | reverse complement strand
CGCCGGATGCAGCGGATGCAGGCAGGTGCAGACCTTCAGTTGCTCCACCTGGTCCACGGGCTCCCGATCCGTATAGAAAATTCCGGCGGCATCCAGCGGCAGCTTTCCGTTCGGGAATGCGTCCTCGATAACAAGATACTCCGTCTCCTCTGCGTTGACAAACGGCGCGGTGTATGTATTTTTCCCGGTGACGATCAGCTCCGTGTCCTCAAAGCCGTCCTTTCGCAGCATCTCCTGTACGACCGCATCCGGTCTCGGCGTAATCTTGTCGATCATGCTCCACGGGAAGCTCACCCTTTCCGGGCTGCCGACGTACTCGGCAAAGCCCGCTTCGGCAAAGCCGTTTTTCACACAGGCGGACGCATAAGCCGTAACGGCCGCCCTCAGCTTGTCGCCGTTGTGGGAGCAGTTGTCCATGCTCACCATCGCGATCGGCGCGGCCCCGTTTTTGTAGCGTTCGTACAGAAGCCTTGTCACCTTGCCCATCGTGTGCTTCGGCGTCAGCGAGGCATCGTCGAAATCCGCCTGCACAAGCGGCGTGAAGGAGCCGTCCGTCCCCGTTATGCTGTAGCCCTTCTCGGTGATCGTAAAGCTCGCCATCTTGAGCGAAGGAGTCTTAAAAATTTCGAACAGCCGTGCCCGGTCCTCCTCGTTCGCCTCATCCGCGGTCAGCGACTCGACCACGCTGCCGATCACACGCTTTTCGATCGTCCCGTCCGCCCTCAGCACGACGAGAAGGCTCATATCGTCATAAGGGCGGTAGGCCTTTTCGATGATCTCATAGTCGAAGCCCTCGCACACGATGACTCCCTTGTCCGTAAGCTTTTTTTCCAGCAGCGTCTGCAGCACTGCGGCCGGAAATGCCCGGAAAATATTTCCGGCTCCGAAATGGATCCATTCCGGCTCCTGCTTTGTCCGGGTGCGCACTGCGTCGCGGTCGTATGAAAATACCTCGTAGCCCTTCTCCTGAAAGAGCTGTTTTTGGGAATTGTCCCTTAAATCTGCCAGTCTCATTGTAAACCTCCGTTATCTCCGTTATTCCCTGATTTTATTCCCTGATTTTTATCGCGCCGATTTGCTGATTGCTTCCCAGAGTCCGTTGATATATGCCACGCCGAGCGCGCGGTCGTACAGGCCGTAGCCCGGCCTCGCCTGCTCACCCCATATCATGCGGCCGTGATCCGGCCTTGTCACGCCGTCGAAGCCGATATCATGGAACGCCTTCATGATCTCATACATGTCGAAATTGCCGTCCGACGAAAGATGGGAGCTCTCGTGGAAGAAATTTTCGTTCTCGTATTTGATATTGCGGACGTGGGCGAAATGGATCCTCGGCGCAATCTTCGGGTTGCGGATAATCTTCGGCAGATCGTTGGACAGATTGCTGCCGAGCGACCCGGTGCAGAGCGTAAAGCCGTTGTAGATGCTCGGATTCAGATCGGCGATCTTCATAAGCGATTCCTCGCTCGTGACGATGCGCGGCAGACCGAATACATTCCAGGCCGGATCGTCCGGATGTACGGCCATTTTGATCCCGTATTTTTCGCAGGTCGGCATGATGGCGTCAAGGAAATATTTATAATTCTCAAGCAGGCGCTCCGCGGTCATTCCCTTGTACTTTTCAAACAGATCCTTGATCTCATCCTTCCGGTTCGGCTCCCAGCCCGGCAGAATAAATCCGCCGCTCGCGCCCTCGATGCGCGCAAACATGTCCTCCGGGCGGATTCCCTCGATCACCGTCTTGTCGTAGGCCAGCGCGTTCGAGCCGTCCGGCAGCGGGAAAGCGAGATCGGTCCTTGTCCAGTCGAAAATCGGCATGAAATTGTAGCATACAAGATGCACGTCCGCCTTCCCGACGCTCTCGAGCGAGGTAATGTAATTTTCGATCAGCTTATCCCTCGTCGGCGCGCCGAGCTTGATGTCCTCATGCACATTGATGCTCTCGATGCCGAGCAGCTTCAAGCCGGCGGCCTCCACCTCCTCCTTCAGCGCGAGCACCTGCTCATAAGGCCACGGCTCGCCCGCCGGGATCTCATGGAGCGCCGAGATCACGCCCGTCACCCCCGGTATCTGCCGGATCTGCTCCAGCGTCACACTGTCCAGATTTCTCCCGTACCACCGCAATGTCATATCCATAGCTCTCTTCTCCATTTCTGCGCCGCTCCATATTTTTTGGGAAACAGCCGCCTTATGCGGCGCGTTTTTTGCCGCTGTTTCTGTATTTTTAGTTTCCATATTTCTATTATGTTAAGAAAACGATTATGCCGATTATGTTAAAGAAACCCTTTCTTCGGCGTTTTTCCAGGGAAGCGGTGATTTAATCAACACTTTCCTAATAGATTGTCCGTCCCTTCTCGTCCGGAATGCCGGAGATACGATAGTAATATGTATTCACGCGGTCCCGCCACTCCTTGGAGTGATCGGACTGGTGCTTCAGCCGGGCGCGGATCCTCTCGAATACCTCCGGCTCAAGAAGCTCCTTCAGCTCCTCGAAACGCTCGAGCATCGCCTGCGCCTTCATCGCACCCTCAAAATGGCTGTCATAGATGTGCTGGATCAGTGTCTTTCCGCTCTTCAGCCGGTATCGGTACGGCACATGGTGGAAAAACAGAAGAAGCTCCTCCGGACAGGTCTCCATATTCTCATACATCGAGGCGTTCGGCTCATTGTACTGCGCCGTGTAGCCCGTTCCCTTTTTTGTCCGATCCACTCCCATGCCGAGACAGTCGGACCGATGATAGGTTCCCCAGCGGTCGTACTCGTAGCCGTCCACGTTCGGCCCGTAGTGATGGGACGGATTGACCATCCATCCGATGCCGAGCGGCGAGGTATAGCTCTCATAGATCTGCCAGGATTCTGTCAGCATCGGCAGCAGGATCCTCATGATTTCGGCGTTGTTCCCGTAGGTGCATGCAATCCATTCGCGCGCGATCTCCTCCGCGCTCAGCTCCGTGTCAAAGGCCAGCCTGCCGAAACCGTAAAAATTGGCTGCGGCCAGGTCATGCCCCGTCCAGTTTTCGTCGGCTCCGGTGTTTGCCACAGCGGCCATCCCGCAGTTTTTCTGTCCGTACAGCCTGCCGCTCACAATGTCCGCGACCGTGTCGGCCGTAGCCCCGTCCGCTCCTCCCGCGTAGGTCTTGAAGCCGAGCACCTCCTTCCACATCGGGATCAGATAGCACAGATGCCTCTGCTGTCCGGTATATTCCTGCGCCGCCTGCACCTCGAGCATCTGGTTTGTCGCGCGGAGTCCGGAGAAAAGCGGCGCTACCTGCTCCCTCACCTGGAAATCCATCGGCCCGTTCTTGATCTGCAGGATCACATTATCGGCAAATTTCCCGTCGAGCGGCATGAAATTATCATATCCTGCACGGGCGCGGTCGGTCTTCCGATCCCGCCAGTCCTGGCTGCAGTTATAGACAAAGCAGCGCCATATAATCCGCCCGCCGTACGGCGCAACGGCCTCGGCGAGCATATTCGCGCCGTCCGCGTGGTTCCTCCCATAGGTAAACGGCCCCGGCCTCCCCTCCGAATCGGCCTTGACGAGGAAGCCGCCCAGCTCCGGCACCGCAGCGTACACCTCGTGCATTTTCTTTTTCCAGAAGGCCTGTACCTTCCGGTCGAGCGGGTCGCAGGTGTCCAGACCGCCAAGCTCCATCGGCGCGGCGAAATTCAGGCTCAGATACAGCCGTATGCCGTACGCGCCGAAAATCCGCGCAAGCGCGTCAAGCTCCGGAAAATATTGCTCTGTGATCAGCCTGGTCGCCGCATTTTTTACATTGACATTGTTGATCACGACCGCGTTGATGCCGACCGAGGCCGCAAGTCTGGCATACGCCCGTGTGCGCTCGCTGACAATAATCCGGTCGTCCGCAAAAAAGAAGGAGCTCCCCGCATAGCCGCGCTCGATGCTGCCGTCCAGATTATCCCAGTGATTCAGCATGCGCAGCGGATTGGAAGGACTTTTTTCGATTGCAAGCTTTCCGCTCCAGAGCTTCGCAAGATTCGGCGAGGCTGTCTGCATCAGCCGGATCAGTTCGAATACTCCGTAGAGCACGCCGCTTTCATCCCCTCCCTGGATGTGCAGGCCGCTCTCTTCCATCCGGATGCGGAACGCCCCCGCATCCGCGGGCCGTTCTCCTCTTTTTTTCGGAATCCCAAGGAAAATCGTGTTTTTGCCCGGGCAGGAAGAGCGCCTGCCCATTTCCGCAATATCTGCGATACGGCAGAGCGCTGTTTTTGCAAGCTTTTCGGCGGCAAGCACAAGCTCGTCGGCGGCACGCTCCATGACCGTCCCTCCCGATTCCATACAGATTGTATCAAATGGAAACCGGATATGATCAACTGTTTTATAGTTCAGCCATGCGTTCGTGTACTCCATTTCCCCTTCCTCCTTCCCGTTTTTTGCGGAAATATTCCGCCGTTTTTGATTCTCATATCTTGCGGTCAATTATAATGGATTTTATTTCAAAACACCAGCATTTTATTGCGGAGAATTACTCAAATATTGTCAAGATAAACATGCTGGCATCCGGCCTTTGCATGTAGACGGTAAAAAAAGCGTCCCGAAAAACCGGGACGCTTTTTTATGCGCGTGGATCAAATATTAATAGATATAGTCAATGAAATTCTTGATCTTCAGGATGGTACGATAGTTCACTCTGGAGATCTTGCAGCCGTCCTTCCTGCCGCTCTCGTGGATTACCTGATTGTTGCCGATGTAGATGCCGACGTGGTTTACATTGCCCCTCGTATCGCCGTAGAATACCAGATCTCCCGGCTTCGCGTTTGCCAGCGATACCGTCTTGCCGACGGAGGAGGCCGCCATATCATAAGAGGTGCGCGGCAGCTTCTTCGTGCTGATCCCGCATGCGCGGTAGATTGCAAGGCAGAAGCCGGAGCAGTCGGCGCCCTTTGTGAGGCTTGTTCCGCCCCATACATATTTCAAGCCGATATATTTCTTTGCCTCCGAGATCACTTTGCGGCGGATCGCGGAAACCGAAGCGCTGATCGGATCGATCTTCACCGCCGTCTTCCAGTCATAGCCGACGTTGACAAACTGGCTGCTGATGTAGCCGTAGCTGTCTTCGTCAGTCTCCGTCATATCGGTGCTGTCGACGATGACCTTTACCCACAGCTGCGCCTTCTCGTCATTTTTATTCAGGATGGCGTCCTCGACAACCTCGAGCTGCTCACCCCGGGTAACCTCCATAATAATGGTATCGTCGCTCTCCGTGGACGGCTCCGTCCTGACATTGACGGTGCCGGCCGTGACGGTCGCCGTCAAATGAGCCAGCTCGCAGGCCTTCGCATAGCCCTCGTCGCCCAGGAAGAGATAATCCGTCTTGATGTAGCCGGTCACGCTGCCGGATTTGATATGCGCCCAGCCGCTCTCCGTCACGTCAAGCACGACGGCATACGCGTTTTTCGGAAAAATACCGATAATATCGTAATTTGTACCGGCTCCCGCCCGGATGTTGCAGGAATCCACCACATTTGCGATGGCCACATTCTCCGGTATCGAGACATCGGTGGAAAACAGTGTCGTGGAACTTTCCTCGCCCGACTCTTCCTCCGACTCGGACATCAGATATTGATCAAAAAGAAAAGAAAAACCTGCAAGACCGCTGGAATCTCCATCCGCCCTGGCCGAAACCGCCGGCGCGCCGGAAATCAGAGAAATCGCGGCGGCTGTAAGCACCGCTCTCTTCCACATTCTTTTCATGCGTACCTCCATAAAAAATCGCTTATTTAAAATTACCGCATCTTGTCGAAAATCTTAGAATTATTACGAGCTTTGTAATAATTCGAAAAAGCGCTCCAAATTGTTACGAAGTTGTTAAATTTTATTACGAAGTTATTATAGCAACCTCCGTGAAATTTGTCAACAATATGTTGCGATTTTTTCAATTCTCTGTCAGTTCTTTGATAAAAACCGTCCTTCGGCTTTGCTGCCGGAAATTGATACGCAAAATTGTAAAAGCATGATGATGTTATTATAACGCAAACACACCTTAGCAAAGCCTTCGCCGCCTCCGCTAAGGTGTGTTTATATTTCAGCCGTGTTCCTCCGGGCTTGATTTACTTCTGGCTTCCCCAGACGCAGACATTATTTCCGAGTGCGGTGAAGACCGTCACAACCTTGTGGATGCCCTCGGTCGCCTGGCGCAGGAAATAACCCTTGTACTCCACGCCGTCAACAGTGATGGTCATATCTGCCTTCCCCTCCGACCAGGTCCAGGTACCCTCGGCGTCCCCGGTCACCGTGCCGTTCTCATTCAGGTTGATCAGAAGCGTGTCGACGATACCCGCCGGCTCGCCGAGCAGTATCGTATAATATGTGTCCGGTTTATGCACAATAAATTCATACTCGCCGCACATCTGTTCCATCGACAGATTCGTCTCCGGCAGGCTCTCCCCCGAATACTCGTACGGCGCGGCAATCAGCCAGCCGTCCTGGTTGATGAAAAGCTGCTGTACCCTGACCTCGTGCGCCTCCGCATTGCCGCCCTTTCCGCCCGCGAAGCGCGTGTGATAAATGACATAGATCTTTCCGTCGTCATCGACGAATGCGGAATTATGCCCCTGCGCGACATGGACTTCAAAGTTGCCCGAAAGTCTGTAGGAGGACATCAGACGAATGCCGACCTTCGAGAAGAGATTGTTCTCGCTCTTTGTGTAGATCGCAGGATTACCGTTCTGATCGACATAAGGTCCGGTGATCTTTTCCGAG
>CAMWWR010000102.1 GCA_947178045.1 uncultured Clostridia bacterium | reverse complement strand
GTATGAGGAATTGGCTGGCGCGCTCCTGTGTGCAGGAGTCGAAAACGGAATCCAAAACCTTAAAAAAGCGTTCTGCCTGAATGGGCTTAAGCTGGTAATCACAGGCATTTACTGTATAGGACTGTACAGCGAACTCTGAGGATGAAGTCAGGAAGATAATCTTTACATCGGAGTCAAAATTGCGTATTTCCGCAGTGGTTTCGATCCCGTTCTGCCCGGGCATGAGAATGTCCATGAGCAGGATATCAAACCGGATGCCGCGCTCCATGGTGGTCAGCAGATCCAGGGAACTGTGAAAAGGCATGACAATCAGATCCCAGCCCCGCTGAGAGCGGTATTGTTCCAGGAGAATCAACAGTTCGTTCAGGTCGTCAGGATCATTGTCACAAAGTGCAATCCTTATCATGGTGCTTTACTCTCTCCTCTCTGTTGGGATAACTGGTATAATGTCTGGCGACATTATACCATGTCCTCTGGACATGATGCCTCCGGCGGATGCGCACGATTCGCTGAGGAGTATGTCCTCCCTCTGGTCGGACGCGAATCGGCGCCGGTATAATGTCTGGCGACATTATACCATAAATCAGGCATATTGATATTTTTCGACCTGAAATGCATATTTTTTTGTCCTGAATTGCAAATGGAGATACAAAAAATCCCCGCGCATTTCTGTTTTCTGAAAATGCGCGGGGATTTTTCTATTTCTTGTCAGAATTGTCAGAAGCCCCTAGTTTGCGTTGGTGATGGTGCCATCCGCGTGGAGGATGACGCTGAATTCTATTTCCCTGGTCTCCGCACCTAGCGTCAGGCGCAAAGTCCCCTTCACATGACCGTCTTCCCCATCCTTTGCAGGCCGGGTCGAGAACAACGGAGTGTTCAGCCAACGAACTTTACTCCCGTTTTTCACCGCTTCCTCCGCAATCTTGAGAAGGTCGGCTTTCTTCAGGTCGTTCTCGGACTTCGCCGATGCGACGCGGGCATCAAAGGCCGCCTGAATCAATGCCATATCCGCTTCGATTTTCGCAACTTCCTCCGAGTCGCTGCTCCCCGTGGCAGGGATGGTAAGGTATACCAGTGTTCCGGACGAAGTATAATTGTATGTAAGATCACGCACTGCTATTTTAGCCTGAAGTTGACCGTCTTTATTCACCGTAGCATTGGTCTTGGAAGTAAACTCCACGATATATGTATACTTGTCTTTTTGTTCCTTCGGCAAAAGTTCCTGCAGGTAAGCCGCCAATTCTCCTTCTGTCGTAGAATTGGTTATCGCAGCCTCTTTCGCGTTTTCCACGCCAAGACCCAAAGCGGCATCATAATTAAATTTATCCTTTGACGCGCCCTGCGTCGGGGCAGGCGTAGGAACTGCAGTCGGTTCCGGATCTATAGTACCCCCTAAAGCCGGAATCGTCATATAAACCCCAAAGGTGGTATTCGTGCTTCCTTTCAGCGAAACATAGATTTGCCCCGTCTCGGTTTTGGTCGCTTTTTTATTTACCTTAAAAGATTTTACGCTGATAACGCCATCCGTAACGGCGGCTTTCGCTGCCGCTTCCACCTGCGCTTTGGTCGTGCCATTGCTGACCTCCATACGCTTTAATGCAGCGGCGGCAGCATAGAGGTTATCTGTCTTATCGCTTTGCTTCGCCAGGGTCAAATTGACGGACAAAGTAAATGACTGATCATTCCTGCTGCATTTTACCGTCCCCTTAAGCGAGCCCGCTTTGCTGGCGGTAGCCTTGGTAATCGTCGGTTTTTTTACCCATTCTACCGTATCGGCATACTTTACCTCCGCTTTGATGCATTTGATCACATCCTCCGCCTTGGTGTAGTTGCTTGCACAGGACTTCAGCGACTTAAGTGCCTTTTCTGCCGGCAGCTTGTCAAGATAGAGCAGATCAAGATCTGAAGTCCCCTTCGTATCCAGCTTAAAGAACTCCACGCTGTATTTGAGTACCACAGACTCGTCGCCGCGGGTAATGCCGGAAATCTCCACATCAAACTTATTGCCGCTTTTCACCTTGCCGGAAGGGGTAAAGATAATCAGCGGGTCTTTTGAGGTGGTACTTACCTTTGCCTTGCAAACCTGCGTTTCGCCGGAAGGGTTTGTAACTTTCACCTGAATATTGGATGCCTTGGCGCTATAACGGCTGCCATTGAGGCGGACGGACCATTGGTCACCATCAAAGAAAAGGTTGGTCGGATGGTAGCCCGCAGCAGGCCATGTGATTGCATCATAGCTGCTTGTCCCCGTCCCGGTTCCATATTTACTGGTATTCGTTACCCACATGGTAGAATAGGTCGTATTGCTTCCGGATGCCACACCAAAACCAGTTCCCTTCATCACCGGATTTAGTACCCATATTCTGTGTCCCAAGCTGCTTACGCCACTGTCGGAGAGCCAACCTATAACCGAATGGCTTAAGAATGTTTCGAGCGTACCCTTTGTGCTGGCGTATATGGTAGCCTCCGAAAAGAGGTTACTCGACGTGGTAGCCTCGTATCCCTTTTTGTAAAAATCTACATCCATGTCATTCGGGCGTTTCGCTTCATGTACCAATTTGTTTACTGCTCCAAGCAAAACAGCGCCGTACTGCGCTTTCTCATTCAACTCATCAACCAGAGATACATCCGCATTCAGCCCTGCCACATATCTGGCAAAATTAAGTGTATTCACGCCATCCTCCAACACCTGTGTGCGCACCTTGCCCGCTACATAAGGCGCCCAGACGGCCTCCGGCTTTTTCGAATAGAGATTTTCATCCGTATTGACCGGCTTAAGGGCAGCCCACCTGGCGTTGAGATCTTCCTTGATATGGGTCACACCAAGGTCGATGACTTCCGCTGCGCTTTCCTTCCCGCTAAGGGCAGGAAATGTGTAAGTTACCGTAATGCTCGTGGCGCTGTTCCGCTTTACGCTAGCCTTCTTGCCGTTTACCGTAGCGTTGATGGAACTGGCCGCACTTGCAAATGTCTTATCCTTTACACCGGATTTAATTTCTACGGTTATTGTTGCGGTGTATTTTACACCTTCCTTCGCCTTGCCGTTATTCGTATCCCCTTTCCACTTCACACTTTTGACTACGGTACTGGCGGTATCCGGCACCTTCGCGTCGGTAGGCAGAGCCTTGCCCGGCTGAAGCTCACTCATAGTAATAACAACTTTAGTGATTTTAGTAGCTGCCTGCGCGGTATCCGGCTGCATGGCAAACACCATACACAGCGCGAGCAGCAAGCTTATCAAACGACGTTTCATAGTCTCTCCCCTTTCTTTTCAGACATTTTTAAAGGGAAGCGCTGATTAAATCAGTGCTTCCCTTTAATTATATCAGAAAGACCTTCGGCCGGAAATACCGGTTCCCGAATCGAACGAAAAATGTATCGAATCGTCAATCATCCGCAAATAGAAGGCAGGATTTGCTCCGATACACCGTATCCGTTGTTCCCGCACGGATTATTCTTCCTCTCCGCTGCGGTAATGCCGATAGCCCGGATGTCTTCCCGTCACGCCGTAGCCCTGCCGCATTCCGATGAGCCGGTCAATATTTTCCCTCGAAAGCTCGACTGCTCCGCCGAGCAAATGCGCGTTCAGGCTGATCTTTGCAAACAGCTCCAGCGTCTCCATCCGGTAATATGCCGTAATGGCGTCCGCCCCCACCGTCAGCGCCCCGTGGTTCGCCAGCAGAACGGCGTCATGGCTGCCCAGATACGGCGCAATCGCATCCGGCACCTCGCAGGTGGACGGCGTGCCGTAAGGCGTTACCGGCACGGAGCCGAGCGTGAGCACGGTTTCAATCATCGAATACTCGTCGAGCGGCACATGCGCCACCGCGTAGCCCGTCGCCGCCGGCGGGTGCGCGTGCAGCACTGCTCCGACATCCTCGCGCTCCTCATAGCAGCGCAGATGCATCTTGATTTCCGAGGACGGCCGGTATCCCTCCAGGCCTTCCAGTATGTTGCCCTGGGCGTCAATCCGCACCAGCTTCTCCGGCGTGATAAAGCTTTTGCTGATCCCCGTCGGCGTAGCGAGGAATGTCCCGTCGGCAAGCTTCGCCGACACATTCCCGTCGTTGGCGGCAACCCATCCGAGCTGCCACATTTTATGGCAGATATCACATATCTGCTCCCTTAATTCCATGTACTCCATGTTGCCTCTCATTCTGCCGCATAAGCAGCATCTTCATCCAAGAGAATTTGTGCTGTGGCATAGAACAAATTCCCGATTTTAGCCCTCCGGCTATGCCCGAACATCCCGTTTTGGGCGCAGACAACCCGTAAAATTCTACAGGTCATCCATTGCATTTGCCCGGAAATTTCATTTTTCATGAAATCGTGCCCTTCTGCAAAATCAGGTTCGCATAGAGTGCACCCTCTCCGGTTGCCACGATCGCGTAGCATTTTTTCGCTTCCTCGTAAAAACGAAAACGCTCCATATAGCCGATGGCATTCTCTCCCCGCTCATCATATTTTTCGATGATCCGGCGATAGCTCTCCCAGATCGGCGTTTCTACCTTATCTCCCGGCACAACCTCCATCAGCTGCACGGGCTGCTCCACATATGTATCAAGCGGAAACAGCTGCAGCACCGCATCCAGCAGCTCCACCATGCCATGCCCGTCCATACGCACCACAATGGCATCCTTTCCCATCGACTCCGCCGGGAAATTCCCGTCCGCCAGCACGATGCGGTCGCCATGCCCCATCTCGCAGAGCACCTTGAGCAGCTGGGGCGATAATATTTTCGGTATTCCTTTTAACATTTTACTCACCTCACTCTGCGGTACAGCGGTCCATAAGCCTGGCACGCGCGGTAATCCTGCCCTTCCTTGTCCATGCCGAACGCATTGAACGCCGCCGGGCGGAAAATCTTGTCCTCATCGACATTGTGCATGCACACCGGAATGCGCAGAATCGAGCAGAATGTAATCAAGTCTGCGCCGATATGCCCGTAGGAGATCGCGCCGTGGTTCGCCCCCCAGTTATTCATCACATCGTAGGCAGTCTTAAACGCTCCCTTCCCGGTGCAGCGCGGCGCAAACCATGTACATGGCCAGGTGTAGTCCGTCCGCTTCCACAGCTTATCCGAAACCTCCTGCGGCAGCTCAAGCGTGTAGCCCTCCGCAATCTGCAGCACCGGCCCCAACCCTTTCACAAGGTTTAAGCGAATCATCGTGGCAGGCATTTCTGCCCTCGTCTCAAACCGGGAGGAGAATCCGCCGCCGCGGAAATAGCCGAGATCCGCCGCGTTCCATGTCGTGGCCTGCATGATTTTATCCATGTCCTCTTCCGTCATATCAAACCACTGCTTCATCACCGGATTGCCCTGCTCATCGCGCAGCTCTCCGCAGGCATCCAGGCAGCATGCACCGGAATTGATCAGATGGATGAACCCGTCCGCCTCCTTCGCCTTCCCTTCAATCTCATACCCCGTCGCCCGCTTTACCGCGTCGCCGCTCCAGTAGGTGCGCACATCCGCGAACATCTGCGCGCGGTTGGTCAGAAAAATCCGTGCCTGTATCTATCAAAGCTCATAATTTGCATATTCCGTAAACTCATCAGGCTCCGACGGCTCGCCTCAGCCCTTCGAATGGTACTTCAGCCCTTCCTTCAATTCCTTATGATACATCAAATACCACAGGCATACCGGTATCATAAACAGCACAGCGGCCGGGTAAAGCACTTCCTCCTCATACTTTTCCGGCCGGCTGAAGAACGCGGACAGGTTGCGTTTTGAGTCCTCGTTGAGATACAGCAGCGGCTGCTCCACCAGATTCCAGCTTTCTGCAAACAGAAACAGCGCCACCGCACAAATGCATACCCTCAGCTGCGGCAATACACAGTGCCATAAGATCCTGAGGCAGGAATTTGTTTCCAGCCTTGCCGCCTCGATCCCCTCCGCCTCACTGCCGTCCATATACTGCCGCAGCACCACCACGCCGAGCGGTGAAAAAATCAACGGCAGCACCACGGCCGCCCTCGTATTTAAGAGTCCGAGGTCGCGCAGCCCGATATAATTCGGCAGAACCATCACCTGCAGCGGCATCATCATCAGGACAATATAGAGCACATAGAGAAGGCGCTTTCCGCGGAATCTGGCAAAGCGGAACGCAAACGCCGCCGGTACGGAAATCAGAACCGCGCCCGCCGTAATCGCCGCTGCATACAGCACGGAATTCCAGAACATTTTATAAAATGGGAAGCAGTTCAGCAGCAATTCCCTGTAGCCTGACAGCGACACTCTCCCGTCTGCATACAGGGACTGCAGCACCGTCAGCACAACCGGCACAAGGAAGAACACCGCCGCAATGCAGACAAAGAGCAGCAATACATAAAAATGTAATTTTTTTCTCCGCGGCCTTTGAGACCGCTGGTTCTCCCGGCGTTCCATTATTTCTCGTACCTCCTTTGCAGGGAGAAGCCCACGGCCGCAATCGCCAGCACCAACAGGGCCGTCAGTACAGAGCTGCTCGCCAGCTTCTGATAATCAAATTTCAAAAAATTATTGTTCAGGTAAAATTGCAGCGTATAACCATGATCCGGCGGATATTTCGATCCGTAATACAGGTAGCTCTCCTTAAAAATGCGAAAAGAATTCATGATGGAGAGCAGCACTGTAAAAAAGATGGTTGGCGCTATCATTGGCACGGACAGCCGCGTATGCAGCATAAACGGCTTCGCCCCGTCCATGCGCGCCGCCTCATAAACTTCCGGTTCAAGCGTTGTCAGGGCGGAGGTCAGCAGGATAATACAGATTCCAAGATTTTTCCAGATAAAAAGCAGATAAACCGGCAGTGCAGAATCCACCCCGCGGAAAAACTGCTGCCACACCAGCACGA
>CAMWWR010000101.1 GCA_947178045.1 uncultured Clostridia bacterium | reverse complement strand
AGTCTCTAATTCGGGGTCATCCCCGAGCGAAACATACTTATCGTATGCCGCATTTCCGCAGGTACTCAAATATTCCATACAATAATAGCTGAGCGACAGCTCTGTCAAAAAGATGACCAGCTCCTGCCCCTCGCCGAATGTCTCGACAAGAAATCCGAAGCAGTGGTCAAGCATTTTCCCGGCGGCCGCAATCCGTTCCTCCCGCTTCCCGTTGAGGCGCTCAAAGCACTCCTTCAGCCGCTGAAACACCGCCTGCGGCGCGTCAAGCCCGTCGATTTTCGCCTGCCGGCACCACTCGGAATAGCACCGCAGCGCCCTGCGGTGCGCCTCCCTGTCCTCCGGCCGGAGCGTCTGCTTTTCGCGGCGCTCGGCCTCCTCCCGGAAGGTTTCCTCCAGACGCGCAGGCGCGTCCGCGGGAGCATTTTCCCGGAGCAGCTCCACCTTCGCTTTTTTCAGCAGCTCGTACAGCTTTGTGACAACAGCTTCTTCCATCCATACCTCGCGGAATTCTCCGGCCAGACGGTCGAGCAGCAGCGAGAGCACGCTGTAGCGCTCGTCAAACGCGGCGTTTTTCAGCTTTCCCGCGGCAAAGTCCGCATAATTGCCGGACAGCACCGCATTCACGTCATAATCCGTCCTGTATTTGCGGTACAGCTCAAGATACGCGGCAAAGCTCTTCGCCACCTGCGGGTGTGCCACATACTGCTTCACGACCTCCTCGTCGACCGCTATATCAAGCTCCTCGCACGCGTACAGAAATTCCGACAAATCCTCCCAGCCGCGCGCCGTCACAAACTGCTTCCCCTCAACCGTCGCACGGATGGAATAAAAATCGTCACGGCGGATATCAAGATAGGATGTCACTGCGCTGTGCAGCCCTTGGCGATACGCGTATTCCTTCCAGACCTCATAATCCGCCTCGATATCCATGTGCTTCACGCGGTCAAGCGTTACAATATCAAATTCGCGCACGGAACGGTTATACTCCGGCGGATTTCCTGCCGCCACGATCAACCATCCCTCCGGCACACGCTGGTTGCCGAAGGTCTTGCACTGAAGGAACTGCAGCATCGTCGGCGCGAGCGTCTCGGATACGCAGTTGATCTCGTCGATAAACAGAATTCCCTCACGCACCCCCGTCTGCTCGATTTTCTCATATACGGCCGCAATAATCTCGCTCATCGTGTACTCGGTCACGGAATATTCCCGCCCACCGTACACCTTCCTTTCAATGAACGGCAGGCCGACCGCGCTCTGGCGCGTGTGGTGCGTAATCGTATATGCCACAAGCCCTACGCCGCATTCCGCCGCGATCTGCTCCATGATTGCCGTCTTTCCGATTCCAGGCGGCCCGATCAGCAGAACCGGACGCTGCCGCACCGCCGGTATCCGGTAGCTGCCGTCCTCCTTTTTTTGCAGATAAGCCCGCAGCGTATTTTTAATCTCCGTTTTCGCCCGTTTAATATTCATTGCCGTCCTTCTTTCCGCTGTGTGGCAGCTTTTTTTATATCCTGATTCTGTTGTCGCCCGCCTTTCGTGCCGCGCCGTCTCTGCGGCTTCCCGTCTTCCGCTTCCTGCTTCTCATGCTATCTTCATCTCTCCGGCCGCCAGCCGTTTTTCACACCGCGCTCATCTCTCCGGCTCCTTTTGCAGCAGCAGCTTATAAGCCCATGCCGGAACGGGGATATCCTCATAATCGGAGCGCCAGAACAAAAAGGCGGTGTCATAATCCGGCCGTTCCTCCGGGAATGTCCCGTAGCCGTCGGTAAAATACAGAAGCCCCTGGATTCCTGTCATGTCGCCGTTTTCCCGCCGGGCTCTGACATATTCGAACGCGGCGCGAAAATCGGTTCCTCCGCCCCCGTACAATTTGAAATGCCGCCGCAGCTCGTCCGCCTCGGCGGCATTGGTGATCAGCTCATCGGAATGTACCTTCGCATCGCTCTGCAGCAGCCTCACCCGGTAATGGCGCGTAAACAGCCCGCTGTCCCCGAGCACCGCAAAGGTATCGCGCAAAAATTCGTCCACGCCTTCCGCCTGGCAGGAACCGGACGTATCGATCACAATGACAAGCTCGCTGATCCTGTTTGCCTCCGTGTATTCAAGCGGCTCAACAAGCGGAAGATTTCCGTACAGGCTCAGGCCGTAGGTGTAGAATGCTGTGTCGAATTCCTCCTCCGACAGCCGCATTTCCTCGCGCGGCCTTGTAAATTTCCGCAGAAAATCGGCGTAATCATATCTCTCGCGGTATTCCACCGTCAGACTCGCGAGCAGGCCGCCCGCGTGCAGCCCGGCCTGCGCACCGAAAGTTTCCAGATTCGTTTTCATGCTTTCCCCGATGCGTTTCCACTTCCGCTCCAGCGCCGCAAGCTCCTCCCGGCTGCGCGCGCGAGGCTGCTTTTCTCCGCGGCCCCCACCGCCGCTTTCCGGGCCGCCCTGCGCTCCGTCCCCAACTCCATCTTGCCCGGCCGGCTTCTCCCGCTCCGCAGCCTCAAAAAACCTGTGGTCATCCACATAAAACAGTTTCTCCAGCCGAAAAAGCTCGTCCAGCGGCAGCTTTTCCTGCCGGAAATAATGATATATGCCCTCCGCCGTGAGCACCTTCATTCTCTCATGCAGTCTGCCGTACAGCTTCTCGCGTTCCTCCGGCACAAGCCTCCGAACCGATTTATCCTCCATGGAATCGAGCAGCTCCTCCACCGCAATATCACAGGACAAATCCCACAGCTCCCCGTCCTGCTCCTTCTGGCGCGATGCGTGCCGGAATATACAGTGAAGCACCGAATGCAGATAGGCCCGGTTGACTGCCACGGCATCCTCCCGGTACTGCTTCATCAAGAAGGCAGGGTTAAAATATAAGCGTTCCCCGTCCGTTGCCAGAACGCGCGTATTCAGGTTCATCTCATACGGCAGCGCCGCGAACGCCGAATCTAAAAAGCGCATCGACAAATACAGCTCGTCCCGAGCCGCACTCAGAATACGCCTTCCGAGCCGTTCCAGCTCCTGCCTCTGTCCGTGCATGTCCTCTCCACCCGCCCTTCTCTGTTCTCCGCCTGCGTTTTCCATGGCTTTTCAGCTGCGGCTTCTGCTGGCTCCTTTCGCAGTTTCCAGAACTTCTCCTATCCACGGTCTCTGCTGCCTTCTGCTCACGCTTTTCATGACTTCCCAACCGCGGCTTCCACTGCCTCCATCCGCGTTTTCCAAAACTTCTCCTGTCCACGGCCTCTGCTGCCTTCTGCTCACGCTTTTCATGGCTTCCCAGCTGCGGCTTCTGCTGCCTCCGTTCGCGTTTTCCCGTCATGCTCCCCTGCAGCCTACAGCTCAAAGCGCTTCCGCTCCGCCGCAAAATGCGTGCTCCGGTATTCCATAAGCCATGCCACCGCCTCCGCATTCCGGGCGGCCTGCGCGAGCTCCAGAACGCGGGGCAGATTTTCCCGGGTCAGGACGCCGAAATCTCCCAGCCAGAGCAGCTTTTCCAACGCTCCCCGCTCCGCGGCGCTCTCCGCAAGCAGTCGTTCCGCCGTCTCCTCGAGATGCTCCTTCAGGTAATCTCTGTATGCGTCCGCCGCCGGCTCCGACAGCCGATACGGAAAACGGAGCCGCGCCATGCACTGCTCCGAGACTGTCCGGACGGAATTCTCGCGGCGCGACATCGGGAACAACCGGTCGTAGGAGTCAAATTGAAGCTCCCTCGCGTTCACACATTTTCTGTAATAATGCCCGGTGCCGTAACTGACCTCGGAAAAGATCCGCGCAGGCTCATTCGCCACATACTGGTAATCATACTGCGGCATGACAAGTCTTGCGGTTCCGTCGTCGTATTCCAGCGTGAGCTCCGTCTCCTGCTCGATATCAAACAGAATCTTCCGGACACACTGATCCTCCCCCGATCTCATCCCGTAAAAGGTAATGTACCGAAGCGCCGGACAGTTCTTGAACGCCCCGTCTCCGACGGAGGCGAGCCCCGCCGGAACGGAAAGGAATGCAAGGCCGCGGCAGTTGTAAAATGCGTGTCTGCCCAGCTCTAGCATGGTGGAAGGAAGAATGACCTCGGCCAGTCCCCTGCACTCGGCAAAAGCGTAGTCCGGAAGCACAGTCATTCCCTCCTGCACAACAACGCGGCGCAGCTCCCCGCGTCCCTCAAAGGCATGGGGCTCAAGTATCTCCGTCCCTGAAAGCTCCCATTCCCCGGCCCGGCTTCCCGTTCTCATCTTCCAGTTCCTCCGCTTCATCAAAATAGTATTTATACCCGCGCATGCCACGAGTCCACGCGCAATATACCCTCAATCGCTCCTTCACCCTTCCTCCGCCGCTTCTCTCTCCTCCCGGGAACAGCGCTCGAAAGCCTCCGGAAAGCCGTGCCCGAAATCGCCGGCCAGTCTCGGACATTTCATCTGAAATACGCCGTCCACCATCCGGTGCACCAGACAGGCCGTTGCGGTGTCCTCCAGGCGGTACAGAACCTCCTTGCCCTCCCTGCGGCTGCGGATAAAACCAGCCTGGCGCAGATTTCTCAGATGATGCGATACTGCCGGCGCACTCATATCCACCGCGGCCGCGATATCATTGACGCATTCCTCGCTGTGGCACAGGATCCACAGGATTCTGAGCCGCGTCGCATCGGACAGCTGTGCGAAAATATCCGCCGCCTCGCCGAACGCTTTTTCCGACGGCATGGACTCCAGCAGCTTCTCCGTTCCATGCCCGTGATCATGTGGTATAATATGCCTCTTCTCGCTCTTTTTCATTCCTCGCTCCGTTTCCGTGCAGCCCATCCGCGCCGTGCAGTTCATCCGCGCAGTTTCCCCACAGTCTCTCTGCTTCCGTGCAGTCCCTCCGCACAGTTTCATCGCAGCCCTCTCTGCTTCCGTGCAGTCCCTCCGCACAGCTTCCCCGCAGTCTCTCTCTGCTTCCGTGCGGCCCACCGCGCCGCTTTCACGCCAGGCCTCCCTGTTTCGACTCTGCCTCCATCGCGCGCAATATCTGTTTGTTCCCCGATAACCGAACGGCTTCCGCCGGTTCTCTCAATCCGGCGTTATCCGTCCCTTATTTTCTCCGCTTTCCTCACTCTGCCCGATGTTCTCCAAAAAACGCCTGACCTGCTTGCGGTTTTTAAGAACAATCAGCGTCACGTCCGGGAACCGCCCGATCTCCGTGTAAAAATACTTCCTGTTCTTTTTATTGAAGGACAGCGTGCTCCGGATAAATTTCCAGGAACGCCGGTCGAACCGCTCGATGCAGCTGCCGCCCATGTCTGCGCGGCTTTTCCCGTAATTTTGGAAAATCCGCCGAATCGTGCCGAAAAAACAGACAATCCCGGGAAAATCCAGATATATGACCGTATCGCAGTACGGCAGTCTCATCGGAAGCGTCCGCCTCATATTGCCGTCCATTATCCATTCCGGCTTCTCCAGCTCAGCCTGCAAAAGGCGGATAAAATCCTCCCGCTCCCTCGGCACCCAGTTAGCCGTCCAATAGAGCGCATCCAGGTGGACGAGCGGCAGGCCCGTCCGTTCTGCAAGGATCGACGACATTGTCGTTTTCCCGCTCCCGTTGCCTCCGATAATCAATATCCGGTGCATCTGTACTGATCCCACCTTTCATGGCAGCCTGTCCTTTTCGAGTAACCCTCCCGGGGCGGAATGTTCTTCCCTTGTTCCCTCTCCCCGGCAATCGAACGCGGGAGACGTTCTCCCGCCCGTGTGTATAGAGCAAAAGCAGGACTTGACGATGCAAATCCTGCTTCCGATTCTGATTTTGGCTTGCCCGGCGCAGTTCCGGCGATCCGGCTGCCTACAGATCGCAGTTGCCGACGGTCCTCGGGAACGGAACCACATCGCGGATATTGCCCATCCCGGTCAGATACATCACGCAGCGCTCAAAGCCGAGCCCGAAGCCCGCATGGCGCGCGGAACCGTACTTTCTCAGATCGAGATAGAAATCATAATCCGCCGCCTTCAGCCCGAGCTCATCCATGCGGGCGAGCAGCTTGTCGTAGTCGTCCTCTCTCTGGCTGCCGCCGATGATCTCGCCGATGCCCGGCACAAGGCAGTCCATTGCAGCGACCGTCTTCCCGTCCGGATTCAGCTTCATATAAAACGCCTTGATTTCCTTCGGATAATCGGTCACAAATACCGGCCGCTTGAAGATCTCCTCGGTGAGATAGCGCTCATGCTCCGTCTGAAGGTCGCAGCCCCAGGACACCTTGTAGTCAAATTTGTCATTGTTCTTTCCCAGCAGCTCGACAGCCTCGGTGTAGGTCACATGGCCGAATTCCGAATTCAGCACATGATTCAGGCGGTCAAGCAGGCCCTTATCCACAAAGCTGTTGAAGAAGTTCATCTCCTCCGGCGCATTCTCAAGCACATAGCGGATAATATATTTCAGCATGCTCTCCGCGAGCAGCATATCGTCCTTCAGATCCGCAAATGCGATCTCCGGCTCGATCATCCAGAACTCCGCCGCATGCCGCGTCGTGTTGGAATTCTCCGCGCGGAAGGTCGGTCCGAACGTATAGATATTCCGGAAGGCCATCGCGTACGCCTCCCCGTTGAGCTGTCCGCTCACGGTCAGATTGGTCGGTTTTCCGAAAAAATCCTTCGAATAATCGACCGTGCCGTCCGGATTTTTCGGCGGATTCGCAAGATCGAGCGTCGTCACCTGGAACATTTCGCCCGCGCCCTCGCAGTCGCTCCCGGTAATCAGCGGCGTGTGCACATAGACAAAATCTCTCTCCTGAAAAAATTTATGAATCGCATAAGCGATCAGCGAGCGCACGCGGAACACCGCCTGAAAGGTGTTGGTGCGCGGCCTCAGATGTGTGATGGTGCGCAGATATTCCATCG
>CAMWWR010000100.1 GCA_947178045.1 uncultured Clostridia bacterium | reverse complement strand
GGCGAGAGTGATGTGAAGCCGTATATTCAGGATATGCTCGACGACCTCGTGAAGCGCGGCGTGGCGCATGAGAGCCAGGGGGCTCTGGTGGTGGATATTGCCGAGGAGGGCGATTCCAGGGAGCTGCCTCCGTGCCTTGTGCGCAAATCCGACGGCGCGGCGATCTATGCGACCTCGGATCTCGCCACAATCCTTGACAGGGAAAAGCTCTATCATCCGGATCAGTATATTTATCTTGCGGACAAGCGGCAGGAGCTGCATTTCACCCAGATATTCCGCGCGGCAAAAAAGGCCGGCTATGTGAAGCCGGAGACAAGGATGGACTACATCGGCTTCGGCACGATGAACGGGAAGGACGGCAAGCCGTTCAAGACGCGTCAGGGCGGGGTAATGCGCCTTGAGTATCTGCTGAAGGATGTCGAGGATGCGGTGTACGCAAAAATTCAGGAGAACCGCACGATGGAGGATGCCGAGGAGCGCGAGGCCGCGAAGAAGATCGGCCTGGCAGCAGTCAAATACGGCGACCTGTCCAATCAGGCCTCACAGGATTATGTGTTTGACATGGAGCGCTTTACCTCGTTCGAGGGAAATACCGGCCCGTATATTCTCTATACAATGGTGCGCATTAAGTCGATCCTTGCAAAATACCAGGAAACGGGCAGAGGAGCGGACTGCGCGGACGGGAGCAAAACGGCAGGAAATGCCGTGGCAGGAAATGCCATGGCAGAAAAAGTCGCAGGGGCCGGAGCCCGGACAGCGGAGTGCTGCGGGGCGGAGGCCGTGGCCGGGAACGCCGTACTGCGGGAATATTCCACCGCGGAGACCGAGCTGATGCTTGCGGCGACGCGCGTCACGGAGACGATCGAGCGCGCAGCACAGGAGCTGGCGCCGCAAAGAATCTGCCAGTATATTTACGAGCTGTCGAACGCCTTTAACAGCTTTTATCACGAAAACAAAATACTTGCCGAGGAGGACGCGGCAAAGCAGGCGCAGTGGATCGCGCTGATCACGCTCACGCTGCGGATTCTGGAGACGTGCACCGGCCTGCTGGGATTTGAGGCGCCGGAGCGCATGTAAGGAACGGTTCCCAGGGAAAGAGGAGCCGGCAGTCTGCGGACGATTTCGGGGCGGCGGTTCTTCGCGTCAAAGAGGGAAAAGGAAACTCGGATAGGGGTTTCCTTTTCCCTCTTCCGGCAAAATGTGATGGCCGCCTCAGGCTGTACAGATTGCCCGCGCCTGCCCGGCCGGGCACAGGAAAAAAGGAGGACCCGATGTACAAAAAGCTATCCAAGTTAGTGATTTATAAGAATATCCGCAAAGACAGTATTCTGTTCTGCCTGGCGGACATCATCGAGAAATATGAGCGGGGGCAGGTGAACCGGGAGGATACCGTGACGGCGGTCTACGGGCAGATCCACCGTCTGCTCGATGTGGCGACAGAGTACGGCTTTGACGAAAATCTCTGGCAGAATTATCTGGCATATCTGTTGGCGACGGCCGAGAACCCGTTCAGCACCTGCTGTGAGAAGACGGGAGCGCAGGAGGGGACGGTCAACCGCTTTGCCAGAGGCGATTTTGTCATTTTCAAGGAGCTGTTCCACTATGATTTTGCGCCGGTCGAGGCGGAGCTCGGCATTGACTGCTTTGCGACGGTGACGGACTATCATGCGATCGTCAAGAACGAGCGCAGCTACAACCACAATGTCAGCGAGAAGGTTCAGGCGCTGAGCCGCGGCATTGCGGCAGCGTCGGACACGGATGAGGTATTCCGCGTCGTAACGGATTTTTACCGCGATTACGGCGTCGGGAAGCTTGGGCTGAACAAGGCGTTTCGGGTGTGCCGCGAGGAGGGGCGCGTCGTGCTGCAGCCGATCACGAACACGGAGGAGGTGCGCCTGGACGATCTGATCGGCTACGAGCTGCAGAAGCAGAAGCTGGTCGAGAATACGCGCGCATTCGTCGAGGGGAAGAAGGCGAACAACGTGCTGCTGTTCGGCGATGCCGGCACCGGAAAATCCACAAGCATGAAAGCGATTCTCAACGAATATTATGATAGGGGACTTCGAATGATCGAGATATACAAGCATCAGTTCGAGGATCTGTCCGCCGTTATTTCGCAGATTAAAAACAGAAATTACCGTTTTATCATTTATATGGATGATCTGTCGTTTGAGGAATTTGAGATTGAATACAAATATCTGAAGGCGGTGATCGAGGGCGGGCTGGAGACGAAGCCGGACAACGTGCTGATCTATGCGACCTCCAACCGCAGACATCTGATCCGCGAGACCTGGGGCGACCGCTCGGATATGACACAGGATGAGCTGCATCATTCCGACACCATGCAGGAGAAGCTTTCCTTGGTGGCACGCTTCGGCATCAGCATCAATTACAGTGCGCCGACGCAGAAGGAATATTTTGAGATTGTGCGCCGTCTCGCCGCCCCGTACGATAATTTCGGACTTCGCGAGGAGGAGCTTCTGCAGCAGGCAAACGCATGGGAAATGAGGAACGGCGGACGGTCCGGACGTACCGCGCAGCAGTTCATTACATGGATGGCAGGCAAAATTCAATAAAATCCTTTTGACAGAATGCTAAGACACTGATAGAATAGAAAGGGAATCTGTTGTATTATGTAGAAATGTGCTGCAGGTTATTCGCAGTGTTTTAGATAAAAGGAGAATATGTCATGAAAAAATACAGAAAGAATCTTTTGCGGTTTGGATTATGTCTGGGGCTGGCCGGGCTGACGTCCGGCACAGTGTCACTGCTTCCTCCGGCTGCGGTTTATGCGGAGGACTATACAGACATGTTTTATGAGGGAGTTGCGGACGGCAGGGTGAATGTGCGCGTGGGCGCGGGCGAGGACAATGACAGGGTCACGCACGGCGGAGAGAATGTGCAGCTGAAGGCCGGGGACCGGGTGACGATCATCGGCGAGGAGATGGTGGGCACAAAGGTATGGTACAAGGTGCGTTTTATGCGCGACGGGGATGAGATCGTCGGGTATTGTACGAGCAGCTATGTGACGAAGACGGATAAGGCCATCACGCCTACGCCGGAGCCAACGCCGGAGCCGACGCCGACACCGGAGCCTACGCCGACGCCGAGGCCTACGCCGACACCGCAGACAAGCCCGACTCCGACTGTTGCACCGGCCGGGGATTCGGAGGAGGAGAAGCCCGGCGTGAACGGCGGAGTTATCGCGGCCATCATTGTCGCGATCGTTGCGGGAGGCGCGCTGATCTTCCTGAAATCTCAGAAGACGCAGGCGGCGAACAGAGCGGCGAGCCGCAAAATGGCGCAGCTCAAAAAGCTGAAGATTGAAGAGGGCGAGGAGGAGCCGGAGGACGATAACAGCCGGGGCAGAAGAAAGCCGGAGGTCAGGACAAAGTCCAACAGCCACCGGGAGACGCAGGCGGAGCAGGTCTACCAGGATGTCTATCTGAAGAAGACAACGGGAGAAGAGGACGGTGCATACGCCTATGTCAACCAAGGAAATTCCGAGGAGGTCAAGATCAACGCCGCGAGAGAAAGTGCGGAGCGCAAGGCGCTCAGGGATGAGATCGAAGATCTCCGGGAGCATGATCTTGTCATTCACAAGTATTTCGGCAGGGGCGAGGTTTATGACAATTCGGATGTACGCCTGATCGAGGTACGCTTCGGAGGGGATGTACGCTTCATGAACAAGGACGCGCTCGCGGCCAAGAAGCTGATGAAGAAATGCAGCGACGACATGATGCGTTACCATCGCAGGACGTCGGACCGCACCGGACATGAGGATTATTACGATTAAATGAACAAATTGAAGGCAGGCGGCAAATACCGCCTGCCTGATTTGCTTATAGCGACATGCGGGCAGCGGAGAAAAGCATTCCGCTACTCGATCGAGCAGGGAAGAAAGCCCCTCCCCCTGCTCGATTGCGCACACCCTATTTTACCACGATTCCATAGATTTTCTTGCCGCGTGTGCCGACGACGATCGTGTTTTCAAATGCTGCCGGGGAGGCCTCGATATTGTCGCCTCCGAGGTTCGTCGTGTCATAGAGATCGCCGGTCAGGCCGTCGACCATATACATATTTCCGGTGGAATCGCACACGATCACATAGCCGTTGCCCGCGGCGTCATAGAGCGCAATCGGGCTCGACCAGGTGTAGTTCGACATATCGCAGCTCCAGACCTCCCCGCCCGTCTTTTTATTCAGAGCTACCAGCTTGCCCTTCTTTTCGCTGCCTGTTCGGGCAATCGTGAAATAGACAAGATCGGAGAGCTTGTTCTGGCCGAGCAGAGCGGTGGACTGCACGCCGCCCGAAACGCCGGATACGGTATAGCACGGGTAGGAGCGCTGCCAGATCACCTCGCCGGTGGCCGCATTAAATTTGTAGATCGGAATCTCGCCCTGGGCAGAATCGTTCTGTGTCCAGTGCAGAGAGGTCGAAATATAAATATAGGCGGTGCCCGTCTCCGGATCCTCCTCGAGCACAGGGGAGCAATTTGTGTCGTCCAGTGTGTTGGCAACCCAGACGACCTCCATCGTATTCAGGTCGAGGCAGATCAGATCGCCGCAGTTGTCCGCCACATACAGATAGCCCTTCCAGACGACTGCCGACGACTCCATGCCGAGCCAGTAGGTGTTCTCCTCCGCGCGGGAGCGGTCGGTTGTGTAGCGCCATTTGATCACCTCATCCGGGTTGATGGAAACAGAGACGCCGTTGTAGACCGTATTCAGGTGCGTAATATACAGGATACCGTTTTCTCCCGGCTGAATCAGCGTATCGGTCTCCACATCAATCAGCGGCGAGGAGTCAAATGCAGTGAAATGATCGTTGTCCGTGCGCTCGGAAAATACATCATCATAGCCGTATTCATATAGAATTTCCCCGTTCAGCAGATTGATAACGAAGGTGCGGGCGCATTTTTCACCCATGGAATCGCCAGCTCCGACAAAGTAGAGCGGGATGCCGCTCGGATAAATACTGCCCGTGCCCTTGATCGGGAAGCCGAGGGAGATTGTGTCGCGCGTTTTGGAGCCGTCCTCCAGATCAAGGAAGTAGATGCGCCCGTCCGCCGTCGCGTAGATAACCTCGACGAGATTTTCCTTCTGCTTCTTCTGGGCGTACATGTTCATAGACTGGCGGGCTGCAGCGTCCCAACGGACGATCAGAGGCTGCCCTGTCCAGCAACTGCCCGTCCAGTAGCCGCTTTTTACCGTTTTTTGAAGCTTTCCGGTCTTGACCGACCAGGATTTTTTGGAATCGAACTGCCTGCTGGTGATGGAGGCGGTTCCGTACACCGCGCTTGAACGGTAATTATTTCCGCGGAAGGTAACAACTCCGCTGAGAGAAGTGTAATTCGCGCCGATATCAAATTCGATCGGCGTCTCGCGGCGGTAGCTGTTCTCCTGAACCATGCCGTCGATCATAAGGGCGGTGCGCAGGCCGAACACAGAAGCTTCGGTGGCGGAAACACTCGTCGGCACGCCTGCGACAAGAAGCTTTTGATAATCATTCAGCAGCATCTGGTTGAATACCGGGGCTGCCGTGTCGCCGGAAGTTGGTTTGGAAAGCGTACCGGCCTTTCCGCAGCCGGTCAGAGTCAGAGTAACGGAGGCGAGCAGAGCCGCGCAAAGTAGCTGTTTTGATTTTTTCATAAAATTCCTCGATTCTGCGCCGCCTTATATTGCAGAAGAAGCTTGTCCGGGACGGCGCGGCGGACCTTTGTAACGATTATTGACATTTTAACATAGCGTCAGACTGCGCGCAACGAAAGAATTTCTTTCAATTTGAAAAGCAGAGATTTTCAAACGCTTCATTATTAAATAGCCCGGAAAACTCTGAGCGAATCGATTAAATAGCCCGGAAATTCTGAGTAAATCGGTGTTGCTCGGAAGAAATAGTAAAAATACTTTGCGTGGAACATGGAAGCGCTGGCATTATTTACTTGTGAAAAAAGCATGCCTGCCTGAAATATTATTTTTCAACCTGCACATAATATCACCACGACAGAGAACGAAAGGTTCCGACGGGGCTTTCAGAAATGAAACGAACGAAGGAACAGCGGGCCCTGTCGGAAACAACAGATACGATAATGGAGGTGAAGATTATGGCAAGTAATAAGTCTGGATCCGGTAGAATGGAAGTGCCGCAGGCAAAAGAGGCAATGGACCGTTTCAAGATGGAGGTTGCATCGGAGCTTGGCGTGCCGTTGAAGGAAGGGTATAACGGCGACTTAACCAGCGCGCAGAACGGCTCCGTTGGCGGTGAGATGGTTCGTCAGATGATCAAGAGACAGGAGGAGGCTATGCTCGGCAAGTAATCATGCTTGCAGCAGGCTGAATCGAAAAAAGATCGAAAAAGAATCGGAAGCTCGGAAGATGAAAAGGTCGTAAGACCGAAAATCGAAGAGCCGGACGATGAAAGGATCAGAAGTCGGAAGATTGGAAGGTCAAAGGACCGTAAGATCAAAAAATCAGAAGGCTGAAAGAGGAAAAGATCGTAAGATCAGAAAATCGGAAGGCCGGAAGAAGAAAAGATCATAAGATAAATAAATAAGAAAGCAGGAATAGAGAAAAATTGTAAGATAAAAATATTCATCCTCTTTATTGCCAGATTCCATGACAACGGCCATCTGTTTTTCCACAAACTCCGCCTCGCCCAGTTCTTCTGCAGCATAAAGTATTGTCCACCATGCTCCAAGATTTTTCTCTGCCGGTGGGAACAGGATTTGCTTCACAGAACTTTCTGTTTCATAAAGGGACAGGATTTCCTCATAATTCTGCAGTTCAATCAGCATATGAAGATAAATGTTCAATGTGATTCCATTGGGATTGTCCATAAAATTCCTTTTGCCCTCCGCCAGTGTCTCACG
>CAMWWR010000099.1 GCA_947178045.1 uncultured Clostridia bacterium | reverse complement strand
TTCCCTGCCCGATTGCTGTCAGGAGTTTACATGCTCTGAAAAACTCCTGCCTGATAAAGTGAATTTAAAAGCATGAATTTTCCAGAAAAGCAGGCAAGGGGGACGCTATATCCTATATCCTTGCTGCCTGTTGAGATTGAATATTTAGATTGTGGAATCCATTCTGATTCCCCATCTGAAAAAAGAAAATTTGCTTTGTCTCAGAATAACAGATTTCTTCAAAAAAGGCAAGAAGAATTGTGATTTGCTTTACGGCCTGCCAGCACTCCAAAGCCGCTCCCGATTTTTCCGCCGTTCAGAAGATGGCGCTTCATATTTTTCTGCAGGGTGGTCTGCTCCGGCAAATCAGCCGTTTCGACATTTCTTGTCTTAAATACCCATTCGATAAATTCCGACTCCGAATAATCCACCCGACGGATGGAAAATCTTTTTTGAAAGGCGAGGATACGGGAGGCCTCCGGGAGCAGACCGGTCAGCTCCGGCGCCAGAAGCCAGGAATGGCAGATATAGTCCGCACTGCGGAATTCCGGAAAATGCCGTTCAAAAAAGATTGTTGCATCCGCAATCGACCGGTCGCAGCAATCCGGCGTCAAATCGGCATCCGACGGGATGTGAATACTGATCTGCGGTTCACTTTCTTCCTGTATATCCCTGTGCATGTCGCAGGTCTGCCCGCAATACTGCATCTCATATTCCAAGGTTCCGATTCGAAACAGGGTTCCGCTGACCTGCCGGGCCGTCCACCATTCCCGGTCAAAAGCGTCAATCCCCGTAATCTTCCTGCATTCGCCGATAAATCTGGTAAAGCAGCGCATGGTATCCCAAAATATCGTTTCAGATATTCCCTTCTTCTCGTACCACTGATACTGTTCTGCCGCGCACGAAAGCATGCAGGTCAGCATTTTGACCCGCTTTTCATCCTCCCCGAAAAATTTTGTCAGCTCCGCCCTTGCCGCCGCCTCGCTTTCCATTCTTTTCAGGCCGTCCGCAATATTTCGGATCCGCCGAAAATGCTCCGAGCGATAATATTCCATGACTTCATTTTGGATTCCCTGCTGCAGATCAATGCCGTTACATAACATTTTCATATCCATTGTTATTCCCGTGCCCTTTGTATCCCTCTGTTATCCCCGTGCTCTTCTTATATCTCCAGATATCTCCGCAGCTCGCCGAAGCCCCCTCGCAGATAGCGCTCAAGCTCCCTGCCCTCCCGGTTGATCAGGCAGTCCGTCAGAAGAAACACCTTCATACCGAGCGATTCCGCGACCATATCCTCGTCCACGTCGTTGCCGACCATAAGCGTCTCCTCCGGCGCGCAGTCAAGCTCTTTCAGCAATTCTTCGTAATAGCGCGGATTCGGCTTGCTGTACCGCGAATTTTCGTATGTGGTGTACCTCTCAAAATCCGACGGCTCGAGTCCGGCCCAACGGATGCGGCTCTCTGTCGCAATCGCCGGAAAAAGCGGATTCGTGGCCAGCGCGAGCCGGTATCCCCGCTCCTTCAGCGCTCTCACGATATCCGCCGCAGCCGGCTGAAAGCCGCATACCTCCCTTACATCCTGGAATTCCACCCGGTAATATTCCTCAAACACCGGTATATCCCGCCTTGCCTTTTCCCCGTAGATTTCGCAGAAGCAGTTCCAGAACGCCTCCTCGTTGGAACAGCCGCCGTCATTTTTTACCATCGCCGCGGTGCCGCGCCAGATGGAATCGACCAGCTGCTGCGCTTCGTAACCGAGCGGCGCGAGCTTCCCGGCAAGACGTTTGAAATATGCTTTCGTAAACACGTCCTGGTCCATCGGAAGCAGCGTGCCGTCAAGGTCAAAGAATACGGTTCGGATCACTCCGCTACCTCTGCCGTGAAGCCGATATCATCCAGCTCCGAGATTGCCTTCTTTACACAGTTTTCGCAGCCGTCAATCACGACCGTCTTCGTCGCCAGATCGATGCTGTGCTTGATGCCGGCCGCCTCCAGGGCCTTTCCGATGCGCTCCACACAGTGATTGCAGCTCATTTCCTTCACATTCAGCGTTGTCATTTTTTCCTCTCTTTCCGCCGCACAAGCGGCATTTTAATCGTGGGAGCTTTGTGCTGCCAGGCGGCACAAGCTCCGTGGCCGGAAATTTTGATTTTCCGCCTTTTCTCCCTCTGGTTTCAAAATTTTTCTGTTTTCCCGCTCACCGCATAAATTTCTGAAGCACGGCGAGCAGCTCCTCCGTCTTCTCGTCCCCGCCGCCGCGGATGTCCTCGACGACACAGGTGCGCACATGGTTGTTCAGCAGCACTCTGCTGAACGCAGTCAGCGCCGCGCTCGCCGCTGATACCTGTGTCAGAATATCCACACAGTACGCGTCATTCTCCACCATGCTCCGGATTCCCCGAATCTGTCCCTCGACCCGGTTCAGCCGGTGGATCAGATCACTCAGCTCCGCCTGGCCGCGGTGCTTTTGCTTTTCGCAGCAGCAGGCTCCCGCCTCCGGATTCTGCCTTTTTTCCGGTTCTTTGGCCGGATTCTGCTCTTCTGCCTTCTTCTCCGCCGTTTCTCTTTTTTCCTCCATCGCCGCCTTCCTTTCCTGCAATATTTTCCCCGTTTCTGCGCGGCTTTCTGTGCATGCCGGATTTGAGGCTGCCATAATTGGTAATGCCGCGCAGCTCCCGGCTTACCAATCGAACGCCTGGATGCTCAAGCCTTCTCTGCCGTCACAGCTTTTTAAATCTCAGCCGCAGCGCGTTGCTCACAACGCACACGGAGCTGAGCGACATTGCAAAGCCGCCGAGCATCGGATTGAGCAGAAGCCCCCTAAACGGGAACAGCAGACCCGCGGCGACCGTAATTCCGATCGTATTGGAGAAAAAAGCCCAGAAGAGATTCTGCCGGATATTCCGGATGGTGAGATGGGTCAGGCGAATCGCGCGGTGAACATCCATCAGATCGGATTTCATCAGCACAATATCCGCCGAGTCAATGGCAATATCGCTGCCGCTGCCGATCGCACAGCCGACCTCCGCCTGCACGAGCGCGGGCGCGTCGTTGATGCCGTCCCCGACCATCATAACTCTTTTTCCCTGCTTTTGCAATTCCTCAATGATTCCCGCCTTGTCCTGCGGCAGCACCTCCGCCGTCACCTCATCGACATGCGCCTGTGCACCGATATACTCCGCCGTGCGCTGATTGTCGCCGGTCAGCATATACACGCGCAGCCCCTCCTGCTTCAGCGCGTCGACCGCGGCGGCGCTCGTGGCCTTGATCGGATCCGCCACGCTGATCAGTCCACGGGTTCTTCCGTTTATAACGACGTACATCGGCGTCTGCCCCTTCCCGGCAAGCTCCTCCGCACGCTCCCGCCAGGCTGCCGCATTATCGCTGTGCTGCTCGGCGAGCTCCGCCTTGCCGAGCCAGACCTCCCTGCCGTCCGCAAGTTTTGCGTACACGCCATAGCCCGCCAGATTCCGGAACTCCGCCGTCTCGCAGGCCTCCGCTCCGGTCGCCTTCGCCTCCGCCAGAATCGCCCTTGCCAGCGGATGCTCGCTGCCCGCCTCCGCGCCCGCCGCAGCACAGAGCAGCTCCCTTCTCCCTGCGTCCGCCTGAACTGCAGCCTTGTCCGCCCGCTCCGGTTCTGCGTCCGTCTGTATCGTATCGCCGTTCTCCTGCTCCGGTTCCTCACACAGCACGGCAATCACTTTCGGCCTTCCCTCCGTGATCGTACCGGTTTTGTCCAGCACAATTGTATCCACCTGCTGCGCCGTCTCAAGCGCCTCTCCGGATTTTACAAGAACGCCGTTCTGCGCACCGAGCCCCGTGCCGACCATGATTGCGGTCGGCGTGGCAAGCCCGAGCGCACACGGGCAGGCGATGACGAGCACGGATACAAAAATGCGCAGCGCAAAGGAAAAGTCCCTGCCCGCGAGCAGCCAGATTACGGCGGCGACAAAGGCAATCAGGATCACCGTCGGAACAAAATAGCCCGCCACCTTATCCGCGATTTTGGAGATCGGCGCCTTCTTCCCCTGCGCGTCCTCCATCAGCTGAACAATTTTTGCCAGCGTCGTATCCGCGCCGGTGCGCGTCACCCGAACCTGAAACAGCCCATCATAATTGAGGCTGCCTCCGATAACCTCGCTGCCCTCCTCCTTGTCGACCGGCAGGCTCTCGCCGGTGAGCATGGACTCATCGACGCTCCCGCTGCCCGAAACAATAACACCGTCCAGCGGAATTCTCGCACCCGAGCGGATCAGAATAATATCCCCCGGCACAAGCTCCTCGACGCGCACCTCCTGCTCCCTACCGTCCACCAGCCGCACCGCCGTGTCCGGCGCGAGTGCCATCAGCTTTCGGATCGCCTCCGACGTCTTTCCCTTACTGCGCTTTTCCATATATTTGCCGAGCATGATGAGCGTCACCACAACCGCCGCCGACTCATAATAAAGCTGATGCACATGGTGCGCATCCCGCGGGATCAGCACGGTCATCACCAGGCTGTAGAGGAACGCCGCCATCGTGCCGATGGCCACAAGAGAATCCATATTCGGATTGCCCCGGAACAGCGCAGGAAATCCGTGAATATAAAAATTCCGTCCGAAAATCAGGATCGGCACGGTCAGTACGAGCTGCGCAAGCGCGAACGCCATCGGGCTTGCCTCCATATCAAGCGCCTTCGGCAGCGGCAGAGGGAACGGCACCATGTGCCCCATCGACAGATACAACAGCGGTACTGCGAAAATAATCGCCAGGATCAGCCTGCGCTGGCTGTCACTCAGATCCTTCGCCTGTGCCTGCGCCTCCTTTTTTCTCTTTTCAGCGTCCTCCACAAAAAGCTCCGCCCCGAAACCCGCCTTCTCGATTTTTGAAATAATCTGCTCCGGCGCGACTTGATTTTCATCGTACTCGATGCGCATTTTCGCCGTCGTCAGATTCACGTCGCTGCGCACGACGCCGGGCAGCTTTCTTGTGACGCGCTCGACCGCGCTGCTGCATGCGGCGCAGCTCATACCGGTAATTTTATAGGTTTCCTGCTTCATCCTTCCTCACCGCTCCTGTCCTTTTATATACCCCATGGGGGTATGTTGAGATTATACTCTTCTGATACAGTATTTGTCAAGCGGGGAAAAATATGCAATCGAGCAGGGAAGGTTCTTTCTTCCCTGCTCGCCCGCGCCGCCCGCATGTCGCTGCAGGCGACTATCTTCCCATGCGCGTTCACGCGCATTTGCGGGCATGTGCATCAAAAAGGCCGACCCTTCCATCCTCTGGTCAGCCTGTTCTTTCATCAATATTTTCCGGCGGCTCCTGTTTTTATTTCCTGCCCTTTCTCGCCACCGTATGGTTTGAGTAGGTCTCCCAGGTCGGCTCATAACCTTCATCCGCCTGGTTTCCCCACATGTCCCAGCCTTCTCTCACCCCTCTGGCAAACAGCTCGATGCGCGGCTCCCGGCTGCATGCTTCAATCACCGGGATTATTTCGTCCGGCTTGCGGCTGTGCTCCCGCTTCATCGCCCGAATCAGATTCACTTGGGAACGGGCCGGCTGCAATGTGCGATTGGGCGCACTGTTCTTCTTAATTCCAAAAAGAATCAGTTCCGTGACATTTCGAAAATAGAACCCGACGCCGCGTCCGTCCGGTCCGCCGTCCTTCCTGACTTTCTCCCACACAATATTCGATTTATATTCAAAGCCCCATGCATCCATAACGGCAAGCCCCTCCGCAAGCAGCGCGTTTGGAACCCACAGATACAGCTGTGCTTTATCGCCGGCTATCTCTTCGATGGGCATCGCCTTGATATCTTCGATTGTCATCGTCTCATACCGCGTCAGCCGCTTGTGTTCCGGAGCGACCTTGCCCGTCCTGTTCTGAAACTGCCACGGGGGATCCGCATAGATCGTATTATACTTCTTCTCCCCCGTGAACTGCCGTAAATTCTCTATTGTACTCGCTAAATCTGCCATAGCCCTCAATACATTCCTTTCTGATTCCTGCCGCCAGAATCGGACAGCCGCCGTTGCGCCGGGAATCAAGTCGGTACAGCAGCTTTCCCATCCATGTGGTGCTTGCGCCGTATTTCTTCATCAGCAGCTGACCATTATCGTCACTTTCGCGCTTAAATACTTCATTCAGCTCTTCTGCTCTTGTCACAATCACTCCGACATCGATCAAACCACATTCAAAATATGTTCTCATCGCCAGCAGATCCCGGTCAAACGTCTGATCCTTACTGTTCCATTCCAGATCAAAGGCAACCCTGTTTTTTAAGAAATCGATATTATGTCCGTCAATATATCCCTCGATTGTCTCGACCTCATAAGGCTCTTCCGCAAACCTCCCCCGCCTCTGAGCCGTTTGCCGCGGATATTTTTTCACAATCAGATCCCCGCTGATTCGAATTTCCCTCCAACCGCGCGGATATAGAATATCGTCAAACTTTTTCGGGATCGGAGACTCATTACCTCCCGCCGTTTTAATATCCTGCAATGTGAGCCGCAGACCGCGAAAGCATTCCTGCAGTTCATTCCACTCCTCCGGAAAAGCATCATACAATATTTCCAGCGCATGATTATAATTATAAAACTCAAATTTCTTCAAAACATCCGGCGCAATGTATTTCTCGATTCCCAATATTTTCTTTTCCCTGCCCCTTCTCAATACTGATTTTATAGTGTCGGGGAGACGCTGATTAAAGCATTTCCTTCATCTAAAAAAATATATCATACTTTTCCATCGGCTGCAAGAGGCTGCTCCGCATGAAAAACAGAAAAACCGCGCGATATTCTCCCTGCGGCAGCCTCTACAAATAAATTGACTTTTCACTTCTTTTTCTCTATAATAGAGACGGTATAAATTACTTTGCCCGATGTGGGATTGGAGATCTTCGCTATGAAAAGACTACGCATTTTGACAAGCCAGGCAAC
>CAMWWR010000098.1 GCA_947178045.1 uncultured Clostridia bacterium | reverse complement strand
GGACATACTCGGTGCGATCGAGGACGAGGATTTCGGCGCGTTTGAGGAGGCGTATGACTCCTACGGCGAGGCTCTCACGGAAGCGGGCTACGATATTTCTGGCGTTGTGGATGAGGCGATTGAGGCCAAGGAGGCCCCGGATACCTCCGAATATGGCGTCTGGGTGCCGGGAATTCCGGCGCTGGCCGAAAGTCTGCTTGAAAGGGTGAAATGTGCGGAATGGCTGCGCAGCCTGATTGTTGATGGAATTATCGGCGGTGTTGGAGCGGTGCTCGGCTTTGTGCCGCAGATGCTCGTGCTGTTTATTTTCCTGGCTTTTCTGGAGTCCTGCGGCTATATGGCCCGCGTTGCATTCATTATGGATCGCGTTTTCCGCAAGTTTGGGCTGTCTGGAAAATCGTTTATCCCGATGCTGATCGGGAGCGGCTGCGGAGTGCCGGGCATTATGGCCTCCCGGACGATCGAGAACGACCGCGACCGCAAGATGACGATCATGACGACGACCTTTGTGCCTTGCGGGGCAAAGCTGCCGATTATTTCGATGATCGCGGCGGCGCTGTTCGGAAATGCCTGGTGGGTAGCGCCGAGCGCGTATTTTGTGGGAATTGCGGCGATTGTATGCTCCGGCATCATTCTGAAGAAAACGAAAATGTTCGCGGGCGATCCTGCCCCGTTCGTTATGGAGCTTCCGGCGTACCACTGGCCGACCGTGGGCAGTGTGCTGCGCAGTATGTGGGAGCGCGGCTGGTCGTTTATCAAAAAGGCCGGCACGATCATTCTCCTTTCGTCCATTATTATCTGGGCGGGCTCCAGCTTTGGCGTTGTGGACGGCAAATTTACGTTTGATACCGAGATGGAGCTGGGCGACAGCATTCTCGGAGTGATCGGCAACGGCGTAAAATGGATTTTTGCACCGCTTGGCTTTGACAAGACAGAGGCGGCGGTCGCGGCGATTATGGGACTGGTGGCAAAGGAGGAGATTGTCGGCGTATTCGGAGTTCTCGATTTTGTGGCGATGTCGAAGATCGCGGCATACTCGTTCCTCGTGTTCAATCTGCTGTGCGCGCCTTGCTTCGCGGCGATGGGTGCCATCCGCCGGGAGATGAATAACGCAAAATGGTTCTGGTTTGCGATCGGTTATCAGTGCGGGCTTGCTTACGTTGTGTCGCTCTGCATCTATCAGCTCGGCATGCTGTTTGGCGAGGGGGCGTTCGGAATCGGCACGGTTGCGGCGATTCTGCTTGTCGCGGGATTTATCTGGCTGCTTGTGCGCCCGTACCACGAGAGCACGACGCTCAAGGTCCGGCTGAAAACGCCGGCAAAGGGCCGCGCATAATACGGACGGAGAAAGGCATCCTGCTGTCGGCGGGATGCCTTTGCGGCGCAGAGCTTCGCATTGGAAATTTTTCTTGCAGGGAAAGGATTTGGTGAGAAATATGGGAACGGCGGTTGTAGGACTTGGTTTACTTGTGCTGGTCGGGGCGGTTATCCGCACTATGGTGCGGGATAAAAAAAGCGGAAAATCGCTGCAGTGCGGAGGCTGCTGCAGGGAATGCAATGCCCATGGCAACGGCCATTGCGCCCACCGGGAGCAGACGGGCGAGTGATACCGCAAGATTGTCTTAGTAAAATTGCACAATTGCAAACAGGTATGTCTCAGCAAATATGCCAAATTTTCATTATTCCGGTAAATTTGCCCTTACAATTTAGAAGAAAATCTGTTATAATAAAGATGTAACAGGTGGAAATCAAGGTGTGGAGCGCTCTGCCGGGCTGTATTTGAAAGCTTGGAAAATGGCCGGCGGGCGGCGGAGAAGGAGCTGGCATAATGTTTGCAGAAGGAGACTATATTTCGCACAGTTCGGGCGGAGTGTGCAGGGTTGCCGGCATTACGCTGATGGAGGTACCCGGCGCGGGAAAGAAAAAGGAATATTACATTTTGAAACCGGTGTATGACCGGAGTGCGACTGTCTACAGTCCCGTGGAGACGGGAAAAGCGCTGAAATGCCGGAAAATCATGACGGAGGATCAGGCGAGAGCGCTGCTGGACAAGGCCTCCGGGCTGGAGCGGCTGACAGCGCCGAATTCAAAGGAACTGGAGGAAAGATGCAAGCTTGCCGTTCAGTCGGAGGAATGCGTGGAATGGGCGAGGGCGATCAAAACGCTCTGGCAGGAGCGTGACAAGCGGCTGAGCGTGGGCAAGAGGATGACGGTCCTCCAAGAGCGGTATTTGAAGGCGGCGGAGGAAAAGCTCTGCGGAGAGCTGGCCGTTTCGCTCGGCAGTGAGAGGGAAACCGTGGAGGAGCTTCTCAGGGAGAGACTGATGGTCGGAGTCTGAGAAAATACAGAATTCAGAAAATCAAAGAAGGGCGGTGGCCCGGCTGTTTTTCCAGCCGGGCTGCCGCCCTTTCTTCAAGAGGATGAGCAAGGAAAGCCGTCAAACGGCAATGCTCAGAGATTCCTTTCCGTGGACCCGACGTGGCGCTTGATCGCATCGAAGCTCTCCGGACTGATGACGTGCTCGATGCGGCAGGCGTCCTCCACGGCGATTTCTTCTGGAACGCCGAGCTTTGTCAGCCATGCGGAGAGGAGCTCATGCCGCTCGTAGATCATGTCGGCGATGGCCCGACCGCTCTCTGTCAGATAAATAAAACCGGCCTCGGTGACCGTAATATGCTGTTTTGTGCGCAGATTTTTCATCGCGATGCTGACGCTGGATTTCTTGAAGCCCAGCTCGTTCGCAATATCCACGGAGCGCACAACGGGAAGCCTGCGGCTCAGAATAAGTATTGTTTCAAGATAATTTTCTGCTGATTCGTTCGTATTCATATATCCTCACCTTCTGCCGTAAAAGCCCGGGCAGTGCACAACTGATGTTACAGTTCGGCCTTCCGCTTCCCTGCAACCAACGGATACTAACTTGGCTCTCTTTTATTTTATCATAATCCGGCGGGCGGCGCAATAATGGATTACTGGTCAGTTCAGCCCCCGGAAGCCCTTCCCGATAATCTCGCTGCTGTTGGTGATCATAATGAATGACCCCGGCTGCGTCGCATGGATGAAATTGCGCAGCTGGATGGCCTGGCTGCGCTTCATGACAGTCAGGATGATGTATTTGTGGTGGTGCTCGTGTACGCCCTCGCCCTCAAATTTTGTGGCGCTGCGCCCGAGCCTGGTCTGGATGAAATCGCAGATTGGGTCCGCGTCGTCGCAGACGATCGTAAAATATTTGCAGAGATTCAGATTCTCGATCACACTGTCGATGACGAGGGATTTCGCGAGCAGGCCGCAGAGCGAGAAAAGCCCGGTCTCGATGCTGAAGGTAAAGCATGCCGCGATGACGATCACAAGATCAACGAAAAGCAGTGCGGTGCCGATGTGAATGCTTGTGTATTTTTTGAGAATCATCGCAATAATATCCGTGCCGCCGCCGCTTGACCCGATATTAAAGAGGATGGCAGAGCTGGCCGCCGGGAGAATAATGGCGAAGATCAGCTCAAGCACCGGCTCACCGGTCAGCGGCTTTTCCATCGGGAAAAAATGCTCCAGGGCGCTCAAAATGACGGATATGACAACGCTCGCATATATGGTGCGCGCAGCAAAGCTTTTGCCGAGGAAGAGCAGGCCGACCACGAGCAGCAGCATATTGATGATGAAGTTCAGGGTGCCTGCCGAGAGGGACAGCCCCGAGGCGAGAACGACGGAAATACCGGTCACGCCGCCAAAGGAAAAATTGTTCGGGAACTTGAAAAGGTAGACTCCGAGATCAAGGATCAGAGCTGCCAGAGTGATCAGAGCATAATCCATAAAAATGGCCTTTGGGGATTTCTTTTCTGTATCGGTCATCACTGTTTCGCCAGCCGCTTTTTCTGCGTCAGTCGTCTTTTTCATGTCAGTCCTCTTTTCCGCGCCGCCCCGTGCGCATAAATGCAAAATCTGCAGTTTTCATACCAGCCTTCCGCCATGCAAGCTGGTCCGTGCCCGTGTTTTCCCGCGGACGCACAGTACCTTCATTGTAATGCTTTCTGTCAAAAAATCAAGACTTTCGACATTGATTTTTTCTCCGGGTTGGCATACAATAAAGCAATAGTACCGCCGGCCGGCAAAAGGCCGCCGCGCCGGCTCTGTAAGGAGGCTTTGTGTCAAACATACTCGATTATATTCGCTGGCGGGGAGACCTTACCTTCGCGCAGGATGAGCTGAATGAGGTGGACAGCCTGATTTTGTCGGAGCTGTCGTATCTGAATTTTCAGGGAATCGCGCAGACGGCGGAGGGGGTGCCCCTGAAGGAGGCCGCGGCCCGGTATTTCGAGGAGGGGCGCGATAAACAGAAAAATACCGGAGATCTGCTCAGGCCGGAGTATTTTTCCATGCTTGCGCAGCTGGCGGAAAGCCGGAGGTTTTCGGACATTATTCTCTCCAGCTATGTGCAGAAGCTGGAGCCGGAGGAAAATCTGCAATTTTCCGCCGTCACCTGCAGACTGAGGCCGGGCGTATGCTATGCGGCGTACCGGGGGACGGACGACACGCTGCTCGGATGGAAGGAGGATTTTCTGATGAGCGCGCTGGACACGGTGCCGTCGCAGGAGGAGGCGCTGCGCTATTTCAGGCAAGCCATGGAGGAAAATACGGGCTGCCGGTGGTATCTCGGCGGGCATTCCAAGGGCGGGAACCTCGCGGTCTATACGGCGGTGAACGCCGGGCAGAGGGCGCAGCGCAGGCTGAAGGGAGTATTTAACCATGACGGCCCGGGGTTCCGGGAACAGGTGCTTAAGTCCGCGGCCTGGCAGGCAGTGCAGGACCGCATCCGCACAACGGTGCCGCAGGCGTCCATCGTCGGCATGCTGCTGGAGCACGGGGAGAATTACACCGTCGTGCGCAGCGCCGAAAAGGGAGCGATGCAGCACGACGGGCTGAGCTGGGAGGTGTGCGGCCCGCAGTTTGTGCACCTCGGGGAAGTGACGAGGGAGAGCAGGCTCGCGGATATGACGATACGCAGGGTGCTCGGCAGCCTGAATGACGAGCAGCGCCGGCAGTTTACCGAGGCGCTTTTTGAGGTGCTTGAGGCGAACCAGAACCGCACGCTGACCGATATCCGCACCGACGGCTTCCGTGCGGTGCGCGCCATGATAAGAACTTACGACAATCTGGGTTATGAGGCGAAGCGGGCGCTGCAGTCCGTTGCGGTAAAGCTTCTTACGGAGGGCTTTCACAGCATTCAGCGCGAGCATGCGAATCGCCGTTCAAAACCAAAGGAAGGAGCCACCGATGCGGCGGAATAAAGGTGTTGAAATTTGAATCTTTTTATATCTTAACATATTTTTGTTTTGAGCTTTTGGGCTTATCGGGAATCGTATACCGTATCAATCTCTTTTTCAGCATGGGTGTTAAAATATTTTCCCGGAAATATTTTTCAGTCCTGATGCCGCAGCATGCCTGCATTTCCTTCCGCGTGCGGGGAATGCTGCAGAAATTGAGGAGTTTAACCAGCTGTTCGTCATCCAGTTTGATGATCACATTTTTGATATTGACTTCGGTACTAACTTCGGTACTGAGAATAGAGCAACCCAGGCCGACCGTAGCGGTCGCTATTTCAGAAAGTGGTACAGGAATACGGAAGATCTTGCCATCTTCAAATCTTGGTTTTCTTCCTGAATACGTTTTTGTATAATTATAAGGGATAACAGGTTTAACAATTCACAAAAAAAACAAAATCCAATCACGCATCCTTCACATTTTCCGGATAAGATAAAGTCATAGAAAAACAAAGCAGCCGGCAGCAGGGCAGTGATAGCAGACAGGAGAGAGCAGCAGCATTTTGCAGGGCGGCGGGCGGATCGCCATACGGGAAATGGAGGAATGGATATGTACGAGGAAAACAGCTTTGAAAAAGAAGGTTTAAATACGAACGAGGTCTACACGGAGTGCAGAGTTCTCGAGCCGCAGGATCACAAAAAGAAGGGATCGGGGAAAAAGAGGATCGCGAAGCTTGCGGCGGCGGTTCTGTGTGCGGCACTGCTCACCGGCGGCGGATTTGCGGCGGGCAGCTATTGGGCAAAGCCGGCGGGTTCGTCGTATGAGGCGGGCGCGCAGGGCCAGGATGCCGGTCAGGGCCGGCCGGAGGCCAACGGGCCGCAGCAGGGAGACGATGCGAATGCCGGGAACCGGTTTGCGGGCGGGCAGAGCAGCGCGGGGGATGCGCAGACGATGAGCAGTCTGCTGGCGACCGCCGGAGCGAACCAGGGAAAGCAGGTGTACACCCCGGCGCAGATCGCGGAGAAATACCTTTCCTCCGTTGTAGCGATCACGGCAAAATCGACAAGCGAGGTCTATAGTTTCTTCGGCGGGAAGCAGGAGTACGAGAGCGAGGGCGCAGGCTCCGGCATCATTGTCGCAAAGACGGACAAGGAGCTGATTATCGCCACAAACAATCATGTGGTCGAGGGGGCAAAGGAGCTTTCTGTATGCTTTAATGACAACGAGGAGCAAATTTATTCCGGCTATATCAAGGGCACGGATCCTTCCAACGATCTGGCTGTCGTGGGCGTAAAGCTCTCCGACATCCCGGAGAAGGTGCTTGACACGCTGACGGTGGCGGTGCTCGGCGATTCGGACGCCTGTGTGATGGGCGAGCAGGTTGTGGCGATCGGCAATGCGCTCGGCTACGGGCAGTCGCTGACCTCAGGCTATATCAGCGCCCTTGACCGCGTGGTCACGGTGGAGGATGTGACCTACACGCTGATCCAGATCGACGCGGCCATCAATCCGGGCAACAGCGGCGGCGCGCTGTTCAATATGTACGGCGAGGTAATCGGGATCAATTCCGTAAAATTCGCGTCGAGCAAGATCGAGGGAATGCGCTTTGCCCTACCGATCAGAAAGGCGCTGCCGATCCTCAACCGGCTGGCGGAGCGCGAGCCTAGAGAGCTGGTGGCAGAG
>CAMWWR010000097.1 GCA_947178045.1 uncultured Clostridia bacterium | reverse complement strand
ACCGCCGAGAGCAGCGCCCTTGTGTAGGGATGCAGCGGACGGGAAAACAGTGTCTCCGTCCCTGCAAGCTCGACAAGCCTGCCCCGGCGTATAACGGCAATCCGGTCGGAGACCGCCCGCATGACCGACAGATCATGTGCGATAAACAGACAGGTCAGCCCGTCTCTCTTCTGAACCTCGGAAAGAAGATTCAGCACCTGCGCCCGGACCGAGACATCCAGCGCGGAAACCGCCTCATCCGCGATAATAAGGGAGGGCTTCATAATGAGGCTGCGCGCAATTCCGATCCTCTGCCTCTGCCCTCCGGAGAATTCATGGGGAAACCGGTCCGCAAACTCCGGGCGCAGGCCGACCTCCCGCATCGCTTTTGCCACCAGCCTCTGCCGCTCTGCCTCGGAAAGGTCTCTGCGGACATTCATAAGCCCCTCCGAAATAATATAATCGATCTTGGCGCGCTCGTTCAGCGATGCCATCGGATCCTGAAAAATCATCTGGATTTTTCGGATGAGCTCGCGCTCGAGCTCCTTTGAAATGGTTCCGTTGATTTTCCGGTTTTCAAAAATAATGCTGCCCGCGCTCGTCGGACAGAGGCGGACGATCGCCCGCCCAAGCGTCGTTTTACCGGAACCCGATTCCCCCGCCAATCCAAGGATCTCCCCGTAGTAAATATCAAAGGATACATCGTCCCCCGCCTGAAACTGGTTCCGCCCGCTTCCGAAGCTCCCCCCGACGTTGCGCAGGCTCAGACATTTCTTTTTTCTCCCCTCTGCCATATCGCCTTTCCTGCCTCCTTCTTGCCTTCTTCCCGCCAAACCGCCGGGAGCGCTGTCTTTCCGGGCTCCGGCTCTTATGTCCTTTATCTCTGCCCCGCCGGGGCCGTCGCTTCACTCTCCCCACAACTGCCGGAGCTGTCGCACTCGGTTTTCCCACACGCTCCCAGCCCGTCATATCACAACACCTTCCCCTCAACCCGCCGAAGCTGCCGAATACCTTCCTCCCGAAGCCGTTGGACCGGCTCCGGCGGCTCGATCTTCGGCGCCCGCGGATCCAGCAGCCAGGTGCGTGCCCGGTGCGTCGGCGACACCTCAAAATACGGCGGGCGCACCTTGAAATCAACGGCCAGCGCCTGCGGATTGCGCGGTGCAAAGGCATCCCCGCGGATATCGTAAAAAAGATCCGGCGGCGTCCCGCGGATCGCACAGAGGTTCCTCCCCTTCCCGGAAAGCTGAGGCATGGCCGAGAGCAGCGCCCAGGTATACGGATGCCTCGGGTCATAAAAAATTTCCTCGCAGCTCCCGAGCTCCACGATATCCCCCGCATACATGACCGCGACGCGGTCGGCGATCTCTGCCACGACTCCGAGATCATGCGTGATAAAGATCACCGTCAGCCCGTATTGCTTCTGAAGCCTTCGGATCAGAGTCAGAATCTGCGCCTGAACCGTCACATCGAGCGCTGTCGTCGGCTCGTCGCACACCAGTATCTCCGGCCCGCACGCGACGGCGATCGCGATGACCGCGCGTTGCCGCATTCCTCCGGAAAATTCATGCGGATACTGCCCGTAGCGCCTCGCTGCCTCCGGAATGCCGACCTCGTCCAGCAGGCGGATCGCCCGCTGTTTCGCCTCCGCTCTGGACAGACGGCCGTGCAGCAGCAGCGCCTCCCGAATCTGCCCGCCGACCGTCCGGAGCGGATTCAGGGCCGTCATGGGGTCCTGAAATATCATGGCAATGCGCCCGCCGCGGATTTTGACCCAGTCCCGCTCCTTTGAAAGCTTTGCCAGATCGCAGCCGTCGAACAGAATACTGCCAGAGGATATCCTGCCGTTGTCGTCCAGCAGTCCCAGAAAGGTTTTTGTGAGCACGGATTTCCCCGAACCGGACTCGCCGACAACGGCGAGGCTTTCCCCCCGGCATACATCCAGGGAAAGCCCGCGCAGCGCTGTCAGCTCCCGCCCGCGCAGCTGAAATTTAACGACGAGCTCCTTTACCGAAAGCACCGGTTCCGTTTCTCCGGATGCTCTTCGCCCTTCGGCTCTTTCTAATTCCGTCATAAGCCCTCTCCCTTCTCCGGCCTCCCTTCCCTGTTGTCCTCTTTGTCTTTCTCTCCCTCTCTGCCCTTTTCGCCTTCCTGTTCTTCCATGTATGCGCCGCTTTCATAAAGCACACCCGCATTCCAATAATTCGCTCTGACCTACCGGTGATTCCTCGGGTCGGAGGCGTCGGCAAAGGCATTGCCGAGCGCATAAAACGAGACCGTGATTGCGGAGACGACCAGCGCCGGAAAAAACAGCTGATAGCGCTGGCCCGCAACAAGTATGACCGCGCGCCCCTCATTGATGAGCGTGCCGAGCGACGGCATGGACACCGGCAGTCCCAGCCCGATATAGGTCAGAAATACCTCGGAGCCGATCGCGCCCGGAACGGCGAGCGCCGTGTTGAGCATAATAACCGGAATCAGCTGCGGGAGCAGATTTTTAACGATGATTCTGGCGCGCGAGGAGCCGAGGCACCGGGAGGCCATATTGAATTCGCGGTCCCGGTAAATCAAAATCTGATTCCGGATATATTTCGCCATGCCGACCCAGCCGGTCAGGCTCATGACAAAAATCATCGTGGACAGGCCCGGCCGCAGAATATAGATCAGCAGCATGCGAAGGATCGTGTACGGAATATTGTCAAAAACATTGTATATCTCGGTAAACAGCTTATCCCATCTCCGCGCGCAGCCCCATATACAGCCGAGCGTGATTCCGGCGGCCGCCGAAACGGCCGCTGTGCACAGCCCGATAAAGAGCGAGATACGCGTTCCGTACCATACTCTGCTCCAGAGATCCTGCCCGATGCTGTTCGTGCCGAACCAGAACTCCGCGTTCGGCGGCACATTCCGGTACTGTGTCCCGGTCTGCGGATCAATAAAAATCTCTGTCGGAGCCTTCTGATCCGGGAGCAGCGGCTGCAGAAAGGTAAAGGCAAGCAGGAGCAGCAGGAAAATCAGGATTCCCGCCGACGCCCGGTTCGAGAGAAAAACGCGCAGTGTGCTCCTCCAGTAGGAATAGCCGGGCGCGCCGGCGCGTTCCGCCTCTGCCGTATTGCCGTCCGCGAGGACAAACATATCGTCCGTTGCCTGCTGCCCCTCCCGCTCCGAAAGCCTTTCATTCGCCCTGTTCTGAAAATGAAATTCCGCGAAAACGCCCATGACTGTTTCCCTTTCTTTCGCCGCGCAAACGGTATTTGAACAATTTTCCGTTTAGCCGGATCGGCTCTCTCCGCTACGCGGGTGTTATTCGAACTACTCGCTGTTCAGCCGGATCCTCGGATCGAGCAGCGCCATCAGCAGATCGCCGAGCAGCATGCCCGCGATGCTCATGCCCGAATACAGGAGCACGAGCGCCTGCACGAGAGGATTGTCGCCGCGCCGGATCGCCGTGATCAGAAGCCCTCCCATTCCGGGGATGGAGTACAGCGACTCGATATAGAGCGAGCCGGAGATCGTAAACATAACGGAGGACGGCAGGGATTGCGCCATCGGAACAAACGCGTTCCGCAGCACATGCCGGAACGATACCTGGCTGCTCGTCATTCCCTTGGCCCGCGCCAGCCGGACGTAGTCCATATTCATCTGATCCGCCATGTAGCGGCGCATCCACATCGCCGTCGAGGCGGTCCCGCCGAGGGAGAGGGAGATAACCGGCAGAATGCAGGACCTGATATCCCCCTTTGTGTAAAGCATGCGGATGCCGAGCAGACCGGAGCCGCCGAGCTGAAGCAGCAGATAATAGACGATGGCCGGAAGCGCGTTGACCAGAAGAATGAAGATATTGCCCAGGCGGTCAAAAAGCTGTCCGCGATGCCGGGCCATCAGCACACCCGCCGGAATGCCGATCAGCTTTTCGATAAGAAGCGCCGCCAGCCCGAATCGGAACGATACTGCGGCCTTCGGACCGATGATTTTCACAACATCCACGCCCCTGCGGCAGACGACCGATTTCCCGAGATCGCCGCGAAGCAGGCTGCTCCAGAAATTTTTAAGCTGCACATACCATGGGTCGAGCAGCCCGAGCTCCCTTAACACCTGCTCCTTCACCTGATCGCTCATGGCGTCGGAGCGGCTGCCAAAATATCCCTCTACCGGGAGCAGGCGCAGCAGCAAAAACACCGCGCTCAGCACGACCGCCATCGTAACAAGGGCACGAAGCACCCTGCCGGCACAATATCTGATCCTGTCCATCGCCGTCCTCCACTCAGTAATCCCTTCCCGCCTCCTGCGCCGCCGCGATGCGCCTCGCCCGCTCCTCCTCCCACTCCGCGTACAGCCTTCCGTACTCCTCGCCGGAAAACGGCTTTGCATAGACGTACTGATATTTGTAGCGGCTGGAGGAAGCGCCGAAGGGCGCATACTGCGATTCAAACGGATTGAGGTCGGAAGCAACATAGCCGGTCACGCCGAGCGTTCCGAGCGGAATGACAAAGGCCCGGTCCAGCAGCCATGTCTCCGCCTCCGCCAGCGCCCCGTACCGCTTTGCGATATCAACCTTTTCGACATCCGCCGCCCTCACCATCTCATCATAGACGGAATTCTTCCAGAAGCCGCCGTCGACGCCGGGCTTCCCGCCCTCCTCCTCACCGACGGCATCCGCCATCCCGTCAGCCATATATATGCAGCTGTAGCTTTGTCCGATAACAAAAGGCTCCGTATAGGTGAACGGATCGGCAAAATCCGGCCCCCAGGAGCACAGCATAAAAGCGTAATTGCCCGCGCGCCTCGTCGTATTCAGATAATTCGCGTCCGGATAACCGTCGATCACAATATCGATATAATCCGTTCCGAGCACCCTCTCAAGCTGCTGCATAACAACCTGCGCCAAATTGGTCTGGTTTGCCGAGCCGGTATTGTACGGCATGTATACCCTGATCGGGAAGACGACACCGAGCGCGGTCAGCTCCTCGACGGCTCTCAGCTTGTACCCGAGCGCCTTCGCCTCGTCATGCTGGTCGTTATCCGTATAGTCGGCAAGCCCGCCGAGCCGGATATAATCGCTGCCGCCGGCAGCCGCAAAATTTCCCGGCGTGATTGTCCGCAGGATAAAATTCTCCGTGTGGTACGGGTCGTATACCTGCACCGCCGCCCTGCGGTCAAGCGCATAATAAACGGATTTCCGGAAATTTTCATTGTTCACCGCCAGCCGCCAGGCCGGAATATTATACTTTTCCGGAAAATTCGGACGGAAATTAAACAGGAAAAAATAGCTGTAGGCCGAGCTTCTGGACGGGCGGAGCATCGCTCTTTTTTCCGGATCGCTCATCCAGGCGTCCAGCTGATTCGCCGGAATCGCGGCGGTCGTGACCTCACCCCGGAGAAAAAGCTCCGCCGCCAGCGTGCCCGCCTCAGCATTATACCGTCTCTCGATGCGCTCGATATGTATATTCCCCCGGTCCCAGTAGGACGGATTGGCATAATCAATGCGGCGGGATTCCGGCTCGTAATCCCTGCACAGAAAAGCGCCGCAGTAGAGGATCGATTTATTGTCCAGCCCGAAACCCTCCCCCGCCTCCTCCAGATATTTCCCGCTGGTCGGATATACCCAGTTGTTATATAGGATCGCCAGCAAATAGGGAACCGGCTCCGCTAACGTGAACTCAAGCGCATAATCGCCGGACGCCCGGATGCCGACCGACCCGAAATCCGCCATTTTCCCCTCCGCGAGCGCGCTGTAATAGTCGCGCGCTCCCCGGAAGATAAAGAGCAGATCGGCGGTCTGCGCGGCGTTCGACGGGTCGAGAATGTATTTCGCCGTCGTCACCCAGTCGGCGGCCCTCACCTCCTCACCGTAAAGACTTCCGTCCCAGCGCTGCCAGAAAACACCCTCCCTGATTTTGAAGGTCCATACAAGTCCATCCTCCGATCTCGTCCAGGATTCCGCGAGGCAGGGCCGGCAGAGCCCGTAATTGTCATATTCCACCAGATTATCAAGGTAATTTGCCCAGGCTGTAGCGGAGTCCGCCACAAGATAATTCCAGTTCGAGAGCTCCTCTGAATATACCGTTTTTACCACCTGCGCCGCGGCAAGCTCCCTGCCGTTGTTGAACATGCCGTTCCCGCTGCCGCCCGTATCCGTATTTCCTTCCGTGCTGCCCTCCCGGCCGTCCGTTTCCGCGTTTTCTTCTCCGCTGTCCTCCGTGTTTTCTCCTCCGCTGTCCTCCGTGTTTTCTCCTCCGCTGTCCTCCGTGCTTCCTCCTCTGTTCCTGCAGCTGCAGGCTGCCGCGAGGGAAGCAACCAGAAGAAGTAGGAGAAGACTCCTCCGCCGTCCCGTCGTCCCTCTTTCGCTCCGATGTCTGTTTTCTTTCATTCTTTTCCCCATTTCTGCGCTGCTTTCTGCGCATATTTTCAGATTTTCTCCTCAAAAAAGCAAAACAAGCGAAGGAGACTGCAACGATTTGTCGTTACTCCTTCGCTTGTTTTTCCAAAATATACCATATTCTGTTTTCTTTGTCAATCTCTTTTTTCCTTGAGTTTCCGCATTTTACATTCCGGGAGTTCGGGAACTGCTTCTTTCTGCACGGACACGCTTTCGCTTGGAAAAAACGCAGCGGACACTAAGAAATTTTCGGCGCTGAGGCTTGAAAATTTCAAGTGCCGGCGTTTTTTAACATTCCTTCGCAGAAAGAACAGTCCCTCTCGACCCGAAATGTAAAATGCGGAAACTCAAGCTTTTTCAGTCAGCCTCCCGCTGCAGCAGACGGCATAAACATACCGTGCTTCGCATAAATTATTCCATGTCTATCAGCGGAGGCCAACCATGAACTGGATCTTCTCTTTTCTCGGCAGCTTCGGGCTGCCCGCCATGCTCCTGATGATACTTCTCGAATACGCCTGCTTTCCCGTATCCTCCGAAATTATTCTCCCCTGCGGCGGAGCGCTCGCCGCGAGCCGGCATATTTCCTATCC
>CAMWWR010000096.1 GCA_947178045.1 uncultured Clostridia bacterium | reverse complement strand
CTCCTGAAGCAGCTATTACTGTTTTTCATCAAGGCTGGACGGCTCGCCCAGATCATGCCAGAGCTTTAACGGGTTGCAGGTCTTCTCATCCACCGTTTTGGTAACGAGCGCATATTCTCCGGATACCTCCGCCGGCAGAGAGATCCCGAGCTCCAGCTCCCGGCCCGTCCGCACCCGGCTGCAGTTCCAGGCCGTGCCGCAGTAGCTTCCGTCCTCCTTCTTTACTACTACCATATTTTCACAGCGGTGTACGCATGTTCCCTTCAGCTCCTTGAAAAACCGGAAGGTCCAGAAGGTTGGCTTACAGATGCCGCCGTTTGCCACCAGCCCGAAACCTCCGTGAAATGGTGTGAAGGGCACTCCCTGCTCCTCAAAAATGTCCCCGAAGGTCCAGTAGGAATAGGATTCGTTTACATCGCCGAGCCGCGACAGCTGGTGCGCGATATAAGCCGCATTCTGGTTCGTATCATGCAGCGGGCAGTTCGGGATATAGGAGGTATTGAACTCCGTGATATGAATTTTTAAGCCCCGGAATTCTTCAAAGCTGTCAATAATATCCCGCGTGCTCTGCAGGTTTGTAAAGCCCGCCTCCGCGTCCGAAAGCGGGGCATAACCATAATGCCCGTCCTGCTGCGGGAAATCCGTCGTATAGTGATGCCTTGTCACAAAGTCCGGATGAATGCCCTCTTTGCGGCAAAATTCCAGGAAGGAACGGATCCACAGCTCATCCTGCACGCCGCACACCGCAGGCCCTCCTACCTGAAACCTTTCGTCCAGCTCCTTCACTGCCGCGAACGTTTCCCGGAACAACCGGAAATATTCCTCCATATCGGCGCCCTTCCAGAAGCCCGGAAGATTCGGCTCATTCCACACCTCGACAGGCCATGCCGTCACCTCCGACGCGCCGTAGCGCTCCATCAGGTGGCCCAGCGTGGCCGTCACAAGCCTGCGCCACGCATCGTAGCTGGAAGGTGGTGTTGTATTTCCTTTCCAGTAAAAAATCGTCTGATCCCCGGACGCCATTTTTTCCGGCATGAACCCGAGCTCCAGAAACGGACGCAGCCCGTTTTTCCGGTAACTGTCCATCACCATATCCAGATATGTGAAATTGTATTCCTCTTTTACGTTTCCCGATCCATCCCTGTATTGCTGGTAGATGGCCATATCATCGCAAAACAGGCCGTGCCCGCGGATATGGGAAAAACCGATCTCCTCCTGCACCAGCTTCAGCTGCGCCAGATATTCCTGCTGCAGCGCCAGCCCCATCCGGCCCGTGCCGATACAGAAATCCACATTATTATGGAAAGGCACCGACGCCCCTTCCTGAATTTCACAGAACCTGCTCTCCTTCATATTATTCCTGCCTCCCGGATTTCTTTTTTATTATGATAATCTTTTTGCTCGCGGATCACAATGATATATACTGCGTAAAAATTGATGAAAACTCATATCCGGAGGAGGCACTGTTTTGGAAGGAGGGTTTTTACTGCAGATATATTAAAAAAGGATTACGATATGGGCCGCTTTATTGACAAGGAATAAGAAACGTGTATAATATAGAATATGTAACGCAGGTAAGCTATTTGCGGGGTTTTCGTTTGAGAATGGAGGAATTTATGAAAAAAAGATTATGGAGCCTGCTGCTCTGCCTGGTACTCGTTTGCAGTGCGCTGGCGGGATGCGGTGACAAAGAGACGTCGAATGACGACAAAAAAGGCGCTTCGTCAAAGTCCGAAAAACCGGAGAAGGTTGTTTCCTCCCAGTTTACAAAGTTTGCCGATAAGATCACGGATGCTCTGAAGGGAACAAAGGAGAGCACCGGTGCGGGAACGAATTCCGGTGTGGACATGGAACTCTCCCTGGAGCTCGGCAAGGAGACACAGGACTCCTATGGACTGGAGGGTCTGGACAAACTCGGACTGATCCTGAACATGGATATGAAAAATTCCATGGAGATGCGTCTGGCCGGCAAGCTTAAGATGAACGACAAAAACGTTGTCGGCATGGAGCTGATGACGGATGCAGAGAATGCCTATTTCAACCTTCCGGATTATTCTTCGGATTATGCGGGAATTTCCTTCCAGGAACTGCTCGGCATGACCTCCGGCGAGCTGTCCGGCCTGATGTCTGAGGCTTCCGAGGGCATGCCGACGGTGGACGATATCATCGAGCTCTGGTCTGATTTTTCGGATGATTTTATCGACTGCTTTGAATATCAGGAGAAGGTGGAGAATATCTCCATCGGGGAAGGCGATTATAAGATTAAGGCCGACAAGTATGTGACCAGGGCGGATGCAAAGGAGATTCAGAAGGTATTTGACCGTTTATATGACAGCCTCCGGAAATTCCCGGCACTTGAGCTCGACAGCACTGATTTTGATATAGGTGCCCTCGATAAGATGACAGTAAATTATTTCAAGAATGCCGGCGGTGAATTTGCCTGGAAGCTGGATACCAAAGCAGACAAATCCACTTCTTCCATCGTTCTGATTTCTGCCAAAAAGGGCGTTCGTTTCTATGTGATCGATGAGGACGAGAACGAGCAGGTTCTGCTTTATTCGGTAAAGGAAACGGAGCAGAAGGGTCAGGTCATTATCTGCACCGACGACGAAAATATTGTAGTCGACTATAATAATTACTCGAAGGATCATGTGGAGCTTTCCACGGAAATCGACGGTGCTACGATCACCGCTACGATCGATTCCAAAAACGATGATCTCAAGGTCGATTTCAGCATTGTTGCAATGGGTGCGAAGGTATCCGGAACGCTTGAGACCGGCTACCGCAAAGTTAAGCTGACGGCCTCCGTGTCCATGGCGGGTGTGGCTCTCGGCACATTTACGCTTGAATCGAGAGCCCGTTCCTTTAAGGAGTACAATATCCCGTCCAACTCCATGGATATGGAGTCCTGGGCAAAGGGCCTGAATCAGGATAAACTGAAGAAGGATCTCCAGAAGCTGATGAAGGATTTCCCGTTCCTTAAGGAGCTGCTTCCGGAGTTGTTCTAATGACAGAAGCTTTGCCGCAGCTGCGAGCGTCCTTTGTCTGACAGCTGTTTCATTGTATTTGCATCGGTATGCGCATAATAAAGGGCTATCCGCGCGGCGGGTAGCCCTTTGTCTTTCATCCTGCAGAGATCAGAAAGGAGAGCAGCCTGTTGGAAAATCGGAAAACGCAGCGGAGCAATCAAAAGACACAGGCGAGAAAGCACCACGAGACAAAGCCCGGCAAACGGAGCAAAACAGGCCGGTTTTTCAGAGGAATCGGCCGCACAGTAAAGCGTCTTCTTCAGATTTTCTTTGTCCTTCTCCTTCTGGCTGTAATTGCGGCCGGCATCTGGTTTTATACGAAATACGGCAAGCTTCTGCTCTCGTATCAGTCGAAGGCAAACGCTCTTGTGGGACGCTCGACAGAGGAAACCTTTCGGTCAAGTGAAACGAGCCTCGTATACGCGGCAAACGGCACCCTGATCTCAAAGCTCAAGGGGGAGAGGGACGTCTACTATCTCGCATACGAGGATATCCCTCTCCAGGCAATTCAGGCAATGGTCTGCACGGAGGACCGCCGTTTTTTCGCGCACGATGGTTTTGACCTTTTTGCCAATATCCGCGCGGCGATTGTACTTATAAAAAACAAGGGGGAGATCCATCAGGGCGGCAGCACGATAACGCAGCAGCTTGCGAGAACCGTATTTTTAAGCAGCGAGGTCACCTGGGAACGAAAGATTACCGAGATTTTCACGGCTATGGCGCTTGAGCGGAAATACAGCAAAAAGCAGATCATGGAGTTTTATCTGAACAACATTTACTTTGCCAACGGCCACTACGGCCTGCAGGCGGCCAGCCTCGGATACTTCGGAAAGAGCGCGCAGGAGCTGAGCCTGTCCCAGATCGCCTTTTTGTGCGCCATCCCAAACAACCCGTCCGATTACGATCCGGTCACAAATTTTGAATATACAATGCTGCGGCGCGACAAGGTGCTTCTCCAGATGAGGGATGAGGGCGCAATCACGCAGAGGGAATACGAGACGGCCACGGCGGAAAAGATCACTCTCAATCTGAGCCGGATGGAACGTCAGAATTATGTTGAGAGCTACACCTGGTACTGCGCGGTCCGTGCACTTATGGAGCAGGAGGGCTTCGTGTTCCGCAACCGGTTTTCCGACGAGGCGGACCGGGAAAACTATAACACGCTGTACAACGAAGCATACTACCGCATTCAGAAAACGCTGTTTACCGGGGGCTACCGGATCTATACCTCGATTGACCTGGAAAAGCAGGAATGGCTGCAGCAGGCAATCGATGAGGAGCTGGCGGATTTTACCGACACCAGCGAGGAGGGCGTTTACAAGCTTCAGGCTTCCGCCGCCTGCATCGACAACGAAAGCGGGCGCGTCACGGCCATCGTGGGCGGGCGCAGTCAGGATATGGCGGGATATACGCTCAACCGCGCGTATCAGAGCTTTCGCCAGCCGGGCAGCGCCATTAAACCGCTGATTGTCTATACGCCGATGTTTGAGCGCGGACTATATCCGGACGACACGGTGATTGACGAAAAATTTGAGGGCGGACCGCGCAATTCCGGCGAGGTCTACTCCGGAGAGATTCCGGTTACCTACGCGGTTGCGGTATCAAAAAATACGGTGGCCTGGAAGCTGTTTCAGGAGCTGACGCCGGAGGTCGGGCTGTCATACCTGCTGAACATGGGATTCCGCCGGATCGTTTCGAGGGATTATGTGCCGGCAGCCTCCCTGGGCGGCCTGACCTACGGTGTCAGCGCAGTGGAGATGGCCTCCGGCTACGCGGCACTGGAAAACGACGGCGTCTTCCACGAGCCGACCTGCATCGTAAAGATAACGGATGCACAGGGCAATGTGCTTGTGGACGGCACGATAAAATCAAAAAAGCTCTATGCCGCGAACGCGGCAAGAATGATGACCTTCTGCCTTCAGGAGGTAATGAAGACCGGCACGGGCAGGAAGCTGCCGGTAAAAGGCCAGATCGCCGCCGGGAAGACCGGCACGACGAATGACCAGAAGGACGGCTGGTTTGCGGGCTACACGGCCTATTACACGACCGCCGTGTGGGTCGGCTGCGACATGCCGGAGGCGATGGATGACCTGAAGGGAAACAGCTATCCGGGAAAAATATGGCAGAGCTTTATGAGCCGTCTGCACGAAGGGCTTCCGGCGAAGGAATTTCCGATATACACGGATCTGCGGCCGCCGGCACCGGAAGAGGCGGAAGAGGACGAAACCGCGGAGACTGAGGGAACGGGCGAGGCTGAGGAACCAAAGGAATAAAGCACATCCGGCCGCTGCGGGCAAACATCCGCAGCGGCCGTTTCTCCCTTTCAGAGGCTTTCGGATTTGCCCGGGAATATGCTGGCTGTGCACGCAGCTCCGGTGCAAGAAACGCTTTAATCAGCGCTTCCCTGAATTCCAAGCTTCTGGTTTTCCTTATATTTTGTGACAAAGCGCTGTACGCGCTCCGTCGGACTTAAAAATTCGCTGATGGACGCGTCATGATTCAGCGCGTCGATCAGAAGAGCGATATATTTGCTCATGTCCGCGCTGACATAATACGGCCTGGAAAGCAGCTCGTCCGGCTGGTAGATCAGGTTCGTCGTGATAATGCGGTCAATCAGACCTTTTTTGTACGCCTCGTCAAATCTCTCAAGGCCGTTCGTAAACAGGCCAAAGGTCGAGCACAGGAAAATCCTTTTCGCCTTACGGCTCTTCAGCTCGGTGGCAACATCGATCATGCTCTCCCCGGAGGAAATCATGTCGTCGAGAATCACGACATCCTTGCCCTCGACATCCTTGCCGAGAAATTCATGGGCGATGATCGGATTGCGCCCGTTCACAATGCGGGAGTAGTCGCGGCGCTTGTAGAACATGCCCATATCCAGCCCGAGGACGGTGGCGAAATATACGGCTCTGCCCATCGCTCCCTCGTCCGGGCTGATCACCATCATGTGTTCTGCGTCGATCGTAAGATCCGGCACGCTGTTCAGCAGTGCCTTGATAAACTGGTAGGTCGGCTGGATCGTCTCAAAGCTCTTGAGCGGGATCGCGTTCTGCACGCGCGGGTCGTGCGCGTCGAAGGTAATGATGCTCTCCACGCCCATGTTCACCAGCTCCTGAAGGGCCAGCGCACAGTCGAGCGATTCTCTGGCGCTTCTCTTGTGCTGGCGGCTCTCATACAGGTACGGCATGATGACGGTAATGCGGCGGGCTTTTCCGTTCAATGCGGCAATCACCCGCTTCAGATCCTGAAAATGATCGTCCGGGGACATGTGGTTCGTCTGCCCGCACACCGTATAGGTAAGGCTGTAATTGCAGATATCCACCAGCAGATAAAGGTCGTCGCCGCGCACGGTTTCCTTGACAACACATTTTGCCTCGCCGGTTCCGAACCGCGGGCACTGGGCCTTGATCAGATAATTATCCCTCTCATAGCCCGCAAAGGCGATGGTTGATGCGTGCGCGTGCTCCCGCTCCCGCCTCCATTTGACAATATAGTCGTTGACCTTCTGACCGATCGCGCGCGAGCTTTCCAGGGCAATGATGCCAAGAGTACCTACGGGGATGGTTTCCAAATACTTTTCCTGCGGCATTTTGTTATCCTCCAGAGTGAATGATGGGTGACTGGTTATCATTTATGCCTTTGATGGTGCTATCATACTATTGAAGCGAAGCACCGTCAAGAGATAAATTTCTTTCATTTACCGGCACAGAGCAAAACGCCCTGCCGGGTGCGCAGAACGCCTTTTGCTGCGGCTCAGGATGCCGGCGGTGAAAGCTTTTTGAGAATGCGGATATCGTCGCCGATAATTTTCAGAAGAGTGTAGCTGCTTGTTATGCGGGAAAATATGCGCTCGCTGTAGGTATTTTTCAGCTGCTCAAACGACAGATTCGTGGAAATGACCGTCGATTTCTGCCCCAGCAGCCGCTCGTTGACGCACAGGTAGAGCTGCGAGGAAATGCAGGCATTCG